>VAYD01000143.1:2825-10184 GCA_005883905.1 Actinomycetota bacterium | reverse complement strand
CTCGCGCTCGGTGCCTCCCGGTCCCGCTCTGTTGCGGCTCGTCACCACGCTGATCGCCTCCGAGGTCGAGCGCGTGCGCGCGCCCGAGCGGGCGTCGCAGGCCGCCGCGAGCGCGTTCGTGCAGCGGCTGTTCGACCGTGAGCAGGCGAGCCGCGAGGCGGTCCAGTCCGGCGCGGAGCAGGTCGGGCTGGCGCTCGACCACGGGGCCACCGTGCTGGTCGTGCGCGCCCATTCGCTCGCACCGGCCGGCGACGGCTGGCGCACGCGCGCGCTGGAGGTGGCGGAGCGCGGGGCGCGCGCCGTGGTGCCGGGCGCGCTCGCCGCACGCATCGAGCTGACCGTGACGTCGGGCGCCGAGGTCGTGCTGATCCTGCCGGGCGACGACGAGCCCGCGGCGCGGCGCGCGGCCGACTCGGTGCTGCGCGAGCTGCAGGCCGGGCTGCCCGGACACGGGTTCGCCGTGGGGCGCAGCCGCGTCGCAGCCGAGGCGGGCGACCTGCACCGCGGAGCGGCCGAGGCGCTCCTGGCGGCCAACGTCGCCGAGAGCGATCCGGAGCGCCCGCTGCTGGCCTTCGACGAGACGGGCGCCTACCGCCTGCTGCTGCCGGCGATGAGCGAGGACCCGGCCGAGCTGCAGCGCTTCTACGCGGAGACCGTCGAGCCGCTCGTCGCCTACGACGAGCAGTACGAGACCGAGCTCGTGTCGACGCTCGAGACGTTCCTGGATGCCGACGGCAACGTCGCCGGGACGGCCGCGCGGTTGTTCACGCACAGACACACGATTCGCTACCGGCTCGAGCGCGTGCGCGAGCTCTCCGGGCTCGACGTGGGTTCGACCGACGGCCGTGAGAAGCTCTCGCTCGGGCTCAAAGCGATGCGCGTCCTGGGCATCGCGACACGCGGCGGTCCGGCTCGCGAGGCAGGCGCCGAGGGTGGGAGGGTCCCTCGCCGCTAGTCGATTTGTCCAGAAATCGCCACACAAGCGCCTATTCGGGCGACGCTTAGCCGAATGAGCGCAACTGCGGAGCTCAAGTGAGGCGCACAGCCGCCGATGCGAGGGGTGTGGAACAGCCCCGGTCCTCGCTGTATCGCCTCGCTCCCGTCGCGCTGACCGCGCTGGGGATCTTCGGCGCAGTGCTGATGATCTTCGCGGGGCTGCTGGCGCTGAACCACACGGTGCTCCCGTTTGACGGCTGGCCGCTCAACAACGAGCGGCTGGCCACCGGAACCCAAGTTCTCCCGCGCGCTCCCGCCGAACCGGGCCGGCTGAGGACCGCCACCGGCGGGACGCTCGCGGAGAACAACGACGGCACCGTGGTGATCGCGGGCGGGCAGTCGCCTGCCCTCCCGGCTCCGGCTCTGGCGCCGTCCGGCTTCGCTGTGCTTCCGCAGCGCGGAGGTTCCACGTCATCGGTCCCGGTCGTCCCGGTCCTGGCGCGCCCCGGGGTCGACACCGACCACGACGGCGTCGACAACCGCACCGAGCGGCAGATCGGCAGCAATCCGCTCGTCGCAGACAGCGACGGCGACGGCATCCCGGACGGGTGGGAGGTCGCCAACGGGCTGAACCCGACGGCGGCGGCCGATGCGACCGCCGACACCGACGGCGACGGGCTGACCAATGCGACCGAGTTCAAGCTGAAGGACAACCCGCAGAAGGCCGACTCCAACGCCGACGGCACGCCCGATGGCGTCGACGATGCCGATGCGGACGGTGTCCCCAACGAGGTCGAGCAGACCCTTACGAGCGATCCGAGCGCGTCCGACTCCAACCACGACGGGCGGCCCGATGGCTCCGACGATCCCGACGGCGACGGCCTCCCGAGCGCGCTGGAGGTGTCGCTCGGCCTCAACCCCGACAGCGCGGAGACGGTCCCGGGCATGCCCGACGGCACCGCGGACACCGACGGCGACGGCGTCGACAACGCCGATGAGGTCGCAACCGGCCACGACCCCGGTACGGCCGACGCGCCGGCGCCGCCGGTCGCCGAGGAGCCGGCGCCCGAGCCCGAGCAGCCCGCGTCCGACGACAAGCCGCAGTCGGAGGACAAGCCCGAGAACAAGCACGCCGCGCGCAAGCCCGCCGCGCCGCAGCAGCCCGTGACGGCTCCGCCCGCTGCGCCGCAGCCCATCGCCGCCCCGCAGCCGGCGCCCGGGCCCGTCGCCGCGCCGGTCGTGACGCCACGCCGCCACATCCCGCCGGGTCAGGCGAAGAAGCAGCACACCGTCGCGCCGGCTCCCGCCGCGCCCGCGCCAGTTCCCGTCGCCGCACCTCCCGGCCCGCCGGCCGTGCCGCCCGGGCAGGCGAACGGTCCCGGCAACGGGCATGGCAAGGGCCACGCCTACGGCCACTTCAAGTAGCGCCCGGCGCCCCGCTTAGGATCGGGCGATGCGCATCGGCATCGTCACCGGGTCGGGCACCTACGCGCTGCCCGGGTTCGACGGCGAGGCCCGCGACGTCGAGACGCGCTTCGGCTCCGCGCGGGTGAGTCTCGGGACGTTCGCGGGCGCCGAGGTGCTGCATGTGGCGCGCCACGGCGAGGGCCACGCGCGGTTGAGCAGCGCGGTCACGCACCAGGCGAACATCAGCGCGCTGAAGCAGCTCGGCGCTGACGCGATCGTGGCGGTCACCGTGTGCGGGGCCACCGATCCGTCGCTGGAGCTCGGGTCCCTCGTCGTCTTCGACGACCTGCACTTCCTCGTCAACCGGCTGCCCGATGGCTCGCTGTGCACGCTGCACACAGAGCCCGGGATCGCGGGCCGCGGGCACTGGATCTTCGACGGCCCGTTCGCCGGGCCGCTGCGCGCGGCCCTGCTGGCGGCTGCCGCCGAGACCGGGCACGCCGCGCGCGACGGCGGCTGCTACGGACACGTCGACGGCCCGCGCTTCAACACCGGGACCGAGATCCGGATGCTGGCCGGCGTCGGCGTCACGGCGGTCTCGCAGACGGCGGGGCCCGAGACGGTGCTGGCGGGCGAGGCCGAGATCCCGTACGCGCTGCTCGGCTACGCGACGGACTACGCCAACGGCGTCAAGCCCGACGAGCCGACGCCCGTCGAGGAGCTCGTCCGGCTGGTCGGCGAGTCGACCGCGACGTTCGCGAGCGTGCTCAGCGCCGCGATCCCGCGGATCGGCGACGCCGACCTCGAGCCGGTGGGCACCCATTTCCGCTTCGACTGACCCGGCGGCGCTGGTCGTCGCGAGCCTCGCCGCGCCGCACAACGACGCGCTGCCTCGGGCGGCCGACGTGCGCAATCTCCTCGCCGAGCGCGCTCTCGCGTGGGCCGCCGCTCACGCGCCTTCCCTGCACGCCGCGGTCGATGACGGAGCCGGTGCCGTTGCGGCACTCGCGGTGCACGGCGGTCCGGTCCTCCTCGTCGCACCCGATGTGCCGGGCCTCGACGACCGCCTCGCGGAGGCGGCGCTTGCCGACCTGGCCGAGGGCGCGCAGCTCGCCATGGCGCCCGCCACCGACGGCCGCCCGTTCCTCGTCGCGCTCGCCCACGCCGAGCCTGAGCTCGTGCGCGCGGCCGCGGACGGCCTCCCGGACCGCCAGGCCGCCGCCGAGCTCATCGGCGGCGAGTTCGGCCTGCTGCGCAGCGAGCGCCGCCTCGTCACGCCCGGCGATGCCCGCGCGTTCGCGGCTGACCCCCTCACGCCGCCGGACATCGCGGCGCTGCTATCCAAGGAGTGACGATGCCCGAGGCCAGACTCGAAAACGGAATTCCGCGCACCGCCGGCTGGTTCGTCGTCAATGCCCGCGACGCGCCGTGGATGCACAACGACATGCGCTCGCTCTGCAGGTTCGGCGGTGAGGGCGAGGCGCACTTCGACGACCTCGGCATCGGGCTCTACTGGATTCAGCCCGGCAAGCCGATGGCCATGTACCACCACGAAGCCGGACAAGAGGACTTCCTCGTCCTGCGCGGCCGATGCCTGCTCGTCGTCGAAGGACAAGAGCGCCTCCTGGAGACCTGGGACCTCTTCCACAGCCCGCCTCGAACCCCGCACACGATCCTCGCCACCGGCGACCAACCCGCCCTGATCCTCGCGGTCGGGGCACGCAAGGAGAAGGGCAGCGTTCGCTACCCCGCCGACGAAACCGCACGCCGCCACGGCGCAGGCGTCGACCGCGACACCGCGTCACCTGACGACGCGTATGCGCGCTTCGGTCCCCCGCAAGCCGGGCCCGCGCCAGACATCTTCCGAACTAGCTGACGTCCTCCATCTTCGCGACGACCTCGTCGGCGAGTTCCGGCGGCACCTCGTCCATGCCGTGCACCTCGCGCGCATGCACGATCACCTGCCGCAGGATCCCTTCCTCGTCGGGCGCCTCGAAGGTCGCGTCGCACCCGGGCACGACCTCGGAGCAGCTGAATCGCTTCATGCCTTCGCCATACCCGCCTCGTACCACCGCATCCACTTGCGCACGGCGTTGTCACTGACTCCGTAGCGCCGGCCGACGGCACTCCATCCCATCGCGGCGACCTCGCGCTTCAACCGCGCGTAGGGCGGCCGGTCGACCTTGCGCGTCTCCGGCCGCGGCTCCTTCGAGCCTTGCTTGCGTTGTCCACATCGCGGGCTGCAGTAGCGATGGTCCGCCCGCTTGGGCTCGAAGACCTCGCCACAGAAGAGGCACGCGCGCTCGCGCTCAAGCCGGTTGCCCCGGCCGCAGTGGGTGTCGAGAGTCGCGGCGCAGTTCGGGCAGACGATGCGCAGGTTCGAGAGGCGGTTGTCGTTGTCGACCCCGTTGATGTGATCGAGGATCAAGCCCATCGGCTTGCCCTGCCACTCCTCGCCCTGGCCGCAGAGCTCGCAGCAGCGAGGTTTGTAGCCCTCCCGGAACAGACGTCGTTTGAGGCTGGCGCGGGAGTACGACGAGTTCTCGACGAGGAGGCCCGCCAGTGGTTGCGCCGACTTCGCCGGGCCGCGCGACCCAGCGTATGGATCGAAGTGCTCGGTCGAGATCCTCCAGATCCCGACGTGCTTCTTCAGGATCGCGGCCGATCCGCCTCCGTGGCACATGCCGAGGTTCCGGAGCGTTTCGGCCCACGATTTCGACTCCGCGACGGCCTTCCGGGCCTCTTCCTCGGTGTAGCGCGGCCCTTTCCTTGGCACGAACACATGTTCGCACGGCCAGCAGACGGAAACGACCTCGAACCTAAAGCTGGGGAGCCAGGATTCGAACCCGGTCCTGGTGGGCCAAGGCCACCCGTGCTAGCCAGCTACACCACTCCCCAAGGGCAGGACCGACATTGTGCCCGACTACCATCCCGCGCGTGAGCGCAGCCCCCGTCGTGATTGTCATGGCCGCCGGCCAGGGCACCCGCATGAAGTCCAAGAAGCCGAAGGTCCTGCACGACCTGCTCGGGAGGCCGATGGGGCTGTGGCCCGTGTACGCGGCGCTCGACGCAGGCGCGCAGAAGGTCGTCGTCGTGCAGTCGCCCGACAAGCCGCTCGAAGACCTCCTGCCCGACGGCGCCGTCGCGGTGGTCCAGCCGGCCGCGAACGGGACCGGTGGCGCCGTCCAGGCCGCGAGCGAGCACATCGACCCGCAGGCGCCGGTCGTCGTGCTCAGCGGCGACGTGCCGCTCGTCAGCGCCGAGGCGATCCGGGAGCTCGTCGGCGCCCACAGCGGCGAGGTGACGATGGCAACAACGAAGCTCGACGACCCGGCCGGCTACGGGCGCGTCGTGCGCCGGCCGGACGGCAGCGTCGAGAAGGTCGTCGAAACCAAGGCCGACGGCGACGCCAGCCACGCGGAGCTGCGCATCGACGAGGTCAACACGGGCATCTACGTCTTCGACGGCGCGTTCCTCCAGGCCACGCTCCCGAACCTGACCGCCGACAACGCCCAGGGCGAGCTCTACCTGCCGCAGGTCCTCGACGATGCGCGCAGCGTCCACGCGCATGTTGTCGCCGCCAGATCGCGCAGCGCAAGCTGCTCGAGGGGCTGATGCTCGACGGCGCCACGGTGATCGACCCGGCGAACACGTACGTCGACGTCACGGTCACGGTGGGCCAGGACACCACGCTCGAGCCGGGAACGGTGCTCAGAGGCGCCACGCGGATCGGCAGCGACTGCCGGATCGGCCCGCACGTCGTCGCCATCGACACCACGATCGAGGACGGCGTCAGCGTCGGGCCCTTTGCCTACCTGCGGCCCGGAACGCACCTTCGCGAGAACTCGAAGATCGGCACTTTCGTGGAGGTCAAGAACTCCGACGTCGGCGCACGGACGAAGGTCCCGCACCTCTCCTACCTCGGCGACGCCGACGTCGGAGAGGACGCGAATCTCGGCGCGGCGACGATTACGGCCAACTACGACGCCAAGACGAAGACCAAGCGCCGGACCACGATCGGCGACCGGGTGAAGTCCAGCGTCGACGTCACGTTCGTCGCCCCTGTCACGATCGGCGACGACGCCTACACTGCGGCTGGAAGCGTGATCACCAACGACGTGCCCTCGAAAGCCCTTGGCGTGGCCCGTGAGCGCCAGCGCAACGTCGACGGGTACGCCGACCGTCCCCCGAAGGAACAGTGATGTCGGATCTGTCTGCGACACTCGCGCCGACTGTGACCGCCGCGACGAGCCTGCCGATCGATTACGACAAGCGGCTCATGCTGTTCAGCGGTCGGGCGAACCCCGAGCTCGCGGCGAAGATCGCCGACAAGCTCGGCGTCGACCTCGGCCCGATGACGCTCAGGACGTTCTCCAACGGCGAGGTCTACTGCCGCTTCGAGGAGTCGATCCGCGGCGCCGACGTCTTCCTGATCCAGCCGACCTGCGCCAACCCCGCCACCGGCATCTCCGCGAACGACGCGCTGATGGAGCTCCTGTGCATGATCGACGCGGCTGTCGGCGCGTCGGCGCACCGTGTGATCGCCGTGACGCCGTGGTTCGCCTACAGCCGCCAGGACAAGAAGTCCGCCCCGCGCGAGCCGATCAGCGCCCGGCTCGTCGCCCGCATGCTCGAGGCCGCCGGAGCGGACCGCGTCCTGACGATGGACCTGCACGCCGGCCAGGTCCAGGGCTTCTTCTCGGTCCCCGTGGACCACATGACCGCGCTGATGATGCTCACGCAGTACTTCACGGACCTCGGCCTGCACGACCTCGTCGTCGTGGCGCCGGACGCCGGTCGCGTGAAGCTGAACAAGAAATTCGCCTCGAAGGTGGGCGCCGAGCTCGCGATCCTCGACAAGGAGCGCCCCGCGCAGCAGGTCGCCGAGATCGGCTACGTGATCGGCGACGTGAAGGGCAAGACCGCGGTCATCGTCGACGACATGATCGACACCGCCGGCACGCTGAAGGCCGCGGCGCAGACCGTCCTCGACGAGGGCGCCAGCCGCGTCTACGC
>VAYD01000143.1:531-2793 GCA_005883905.1 Actinomycetota bacterium | reverse complement strand
CGCCTACGAGAACCTCGCCAGCTCCGACTTCGAGCAGATCGTCGTCACCGACACGATCCCGCTGCGCCCGGGCGCGCCGGACACCATCCGGGTGCTCAGCTGCTCCGATCTGCTGACCGACTCGATCCGCCGCATCTTCACCGACGACTCCGTCAGCGAAGTGTTCGGCGGCGAGAACCAGTTGTTCTGAGAGCCGCCGCCCTCCAACGCCGGCTGGGCCTCACAGACGACGAGCTGCTCGCTGTCCTGAACGAGGACGCGCTGACGGTCATCACCGATGACCTCGACCACCGGCCCGAGGTGCCGCTGCTGCTGCAGCTCACGGCCGGCCCTGCCGAGCGGGTGGGGGAGGAGCGCTTCACGCGGTGGGTCCGCGCGAGCGGCCCGAAGGGCCGCCCGATCGACCACCTGCTCGCGCGCGACTTCGGTGCCTTCGAGGACGCGCTCGACGACCTCGACGAGCGCGGCTTCATCATTCGCGCCCGGTGATCGGCTACTCGCGCTCCGGCGCCTGCTCGCCCGGCCACGCGCCGGTGACGTGCTCGAACGAGCGTGCGCCCGCGCGGTCCACCGCGGCGCGCGTGACCTTGAACGCGATCCCCTCGACGGCAGCCGCGGCCAGGACCTTGGGCCAGGTCGCGTGCTTGTGGGTCGGCTTCGGCGGCTCGTAGTCGTCGATGTAGCCCCAGACCTGATCGAAGATCTTCTTGCTGACGACCCCGGCGACGATCCCGAGCACGATGCCAATGGGTTTGTAGATCAGCTTCGCCATTTGTCCTTTTCCGCCGACCTGTCGAAGAATATGGGTACCCCGCCTAAGGGAACGAAAGCAGCCGATGGACGAGCACGACCCGCAGGATGCGCAGCACGACGACGCCGAGGAGCTGCTGCGCCGCGCGCTCATCGACGCGGATCGCTCCGCGGCCGTCGCGCTGCGCGTCGACGGGCTCGCGCTCGCGCACGCGCTGACCGTCGTCTTCCACGGCCGCAGTGACCTGGGGACGATCCAGACCTACGTGGCAAACGGCGGCCACGGCACCGGCGCCGCGCTCGGCGCGGGCGACCTGCTGCGGGTTCCGTGCGATCTCGACCTGGGCGAGGCCGAGTCGCTGGTCGAGGCCGAGGAGCTCTACGCCGACCAGGCTCGCGCGCTGCGCGACGCGCTGACCGCGGCCGACACCGTCCTGTCGATCTGGCGCGAGCCGCTCGAGGAGCTCTCCGAGGCCGAGGTGACCGTCGACCGCAGCGTCGACCTGCAGGTTCGCCTGCCCGCCCACCGCCTGATGCCGGTCGCGCTGGTCGCGCCCGAGAAGCGCCTGACCGTCGCGCCCGTGTGCGGCGCGCGCACGCTCGCCGAGGGCCGCCCGCCGCTCGGGATCGCCTGCGCGCAGCAGGATCTCGCGCACGTCTACCCGCTGCCTGACGACCCCGAGCACTGCCTCGCGGACTTCGTCGAGCGCGCGGCCGAGCACGCGCGCGGGCTCGTCGAGCGGATCGATCGCCAGGAGCAGAGCGTGCGCCGCTTCCTCGAGCTCAGCGGAGAGGACTTCGACGAGGCTGGCTAGCCTGCGCGGGCCTTGTTCCGCCGCCGCTGGCCCCTCATCGCCGTCGCCGTCGTCGTGTTCCTCGCGATCAGCGCGGTGCTCGCGCGCTGGCTGTCGACCGAGGGCGCAGAGCGCGACAAGGTCCACACGCTGCTGCAAGCGCAGGCGCGCGGCGACGCCGCCGCGATGCTCGGCCAGCTCCACGGCTGCGACGCCGCGTGCCGCGCGACCGTCGAGCGCGACGCCCGCGCGCTCAAGCGCCGCGGCGACGTGAAGATCGTCAGCTACGAGTCGGGGACCTCGTACGCGCTCGGGTCAGCCACCGGCCAGACGCGGGTCGCCTGGACCTCGCTCGAACAGGGCCTGGTCGAGGTGCAGTGCGTCACCGTGCGGCGCGGCGGGTCGTTCCTCGCCGAGCGCTCGGTTACCCTGCTGCGGATCTCCGCTCCGATCGACAGGCAGGGGAGTTGTTAACCCGGTCCATGACGCGTCCCCGCCTCGTCGCAGCGCTCTGCCTCGCCCTCGTGGCGCTCGCCGCGACCGGCACGGCGGCCTCGGCCCAGGTCTACAGGCCCGACACGCCACAGCCCGGCGCGCTGTACAGCTACGGCCAGAACGGCCGCTACCTGATGGGCGGGCAGTGGCTGTTCCGCCTGGACCCGAGTGGCCAGGGCCTGAGCCAGGCGTGGCAGCGCCGGTCGTCGACCGCCGGCTGGTC
>VAYD01000143.1:0-434 GCA_005883905.1 Actinomycetota bacterium | reverse complement strand
TCGTGTGGCTGAACGGCAAGCGGCTGGGCTCGAACACCGGCGCCTACCTGCCGTTCGAGTTCGTCGTCCCGAGCAAGGCGCTCAACCGCGGCGGCACGAACCGGCTCGTCGTCCGCGTCGACTCGCGCCGCACGCGCCGCGACTTCCCGCCCGCGGGCGACAACGTCGCCGGCAGCGCGATCGGCGGGTGGTGGAACTACAGCGGCATCCTGCGCGAGGTCTACCTGCGCCGCGTCGGGGGCTCGGACTTCACTGCGGTCCAGGTGCGCCCGGTGCTGCCGTGCTCGACCTGCGCGGCGACGATGCGCTTCAGCACGCTCGTGCGCAACGCCGGCGCGAAGGCGCGGCCGATCCACGTCGCCGCTCGGTTCGGCGGGCAGCCGGTGAACCTCGGCACGAAGACGGTCCGCGGCGGCGCGGTCGCGGAGTTCGAC
>VAYD01000529.1 GCA_005883905.1 Actinomycetota bacterium | reverse complement strand
CGTCGCTGCCGTCGAGCAGCACGAGCGGACGCTCGTGCTGCTCGACGGCAGCGACGAGCGCGGGCGCGTCGAAGGGCTCGATCGCCAGGGGATGCTCGAGCTGGCCGCGCAGGCCGGCGTCGAGCTCGACCTTGACGGCCTGCCGGCGATTCGACCGGGTTGCGCCTCTTTGACGCGCGACCCCGAGGTCGCGGCGCGGCTGGCCGCGCGCCGCGCACGCGACGAGGGGCGGATCCGCTCGCGCGAGCTGCGCATCGGCGAGCTCGAGGACACGTTCGAGGCGCTGCACGAGCGCGGGCTCACCGACGGCCTGCCGGTCGTGCCGCCCACGCCCGAGCGCGTGGTGGCGATGCTCGAGCACACGTCGCGCGACCCGCAGGATGTCGTCGGCGTCGTGCCGCCCTACGGCGGGGAGGCGACGGTCGAGAAGGTCGCCGTCAACGCCGTGATGGCCGGGTGCGCCGGGCCGGAGCTGCCGGTGGTGCTGGCGGCGGTCGAGGCGGTCTGCGACGAAACGTTCGCGATGCACGGCCTGCTCGCCACGACGCATCCCGCCGGTCCGGTGATCGTGGTCTCCGGCTTCGACGGCTTCAACACGGGCGTCAACGTGCTCGGCCAGGGCGACCGCGCCTCGATGACCGCCGGCCGCGCGCTGCAGCTGGTCGTGCGCAACGTCGGCGGCGGGCGCCCGGGCGTCGAGGACCGCGCCGCCCACGGCCAGCCGGGCAAGCTCGGGCTGTGCTTCGGAGAGCGGCTCGACGAGACCGCGCCGTGGCCCGGGCTCGCCCAGGACCGTGGCGTTCCGGAGGGCGAGCCGGGCGTCACCGTCGTGGCGCTCGAGGCCCCGCGCGTGATCGTCGACCAGCTCGCGCGCGAGCCCGAGGGGCTGTGCGCCTCGCTGGCGATGGCGCTCGAGAACGTGGCGACGCCGCGGCTGCGGCTCGCGTTCGACGCGCTGCTGCTCGTCGGGCCCGAGCACGGGCGGATCTTCAAGGAGGCGGGCTGGACCCGTGCGCAGGTCCAGCAGCGGCTGCACGAGCTGACGCACGCGCCGGCCGGCTCGATCGTCCGCGGCGCGGGCGGCTCGCCGGAGGGCATCGAGGCCCAGTGGGTGACGGACCCGAGCCAGCCAGTGGCGAAGTTCGCCGCGCCGGACCGCATCCTGCTCGCCTATGCGGGCGGCGACGCCGGCCTGTTCTCGATGGTCTTCGGAGGCTGGGCCGCCGGCGAGATAGGCTCGGCGCCCGTGACCCGGAGCATCGCACCATGGGTCTGACGATCCTCGACCCCACCGCCGAGCGCGACGTCGCCCCGGAACGTCCGCTGGCACCGCGCGGCGAGCCGAAGGCGATCGCGCTCGTCGACATCCGCAAGCCGCGCGGCGACGTCTTCCTCGACGAGCTCGAGCGCCTGCTGCGCGAGCGCGGGCACGAGGTCCTGCGCGAGGCCAAGCCGACGTTCACCAAGCCGGCGCCCCAGGACACCGTCTGGCCGCGAAGATCGCCGTCTTCGAACGACAAGTGCGCGCGGCTGTGGCCGGCGACGTGCCCGCTTGGATCCGCGCCACCGAAGCCGCGGACCCCGCAGAGCGCCGCCTCCTCATCGCCGACGCCGTCTTCGGCACGACCAGATGCGTCTTCTAATTAGCCTGGCGAGTCTTGGGCGAACATCGCCATCAGCCACTCGATCGCCTCGGTCAGCCGCCGCCGGCGCTAGGCGGCGATCCCGGCCCGCAGGACGGCCTCGCGGATCACCGCGGCGTCCTCGCCCTTCTCCAGGTACGCGTGCGCGCCCGACGCGATGCAGAGCTGCGCCATCCGCTCGGCCGTGAAGCCGGACAGGGCGACGATCGTCGTCCCCGGTGAACGCTCGAGGATCAGCGGCATCGCCTCGAAGCCGTCGAGCACCGGCATCGCCAGGTCGAGCAGCACGACGTCGGGCTTGAGCTCCTCGACGCCGGTGACGCCCTCGCAGCCGTCGGCGGCCTCGCCGACGACCCGGATGCGCGGGTCCTCCTCGAGCGTGAAGCGCATCAGCGTGCGGAACGCGCCCACGTCGTCGACGAGGAACACGCGGACGGCGCCGTCGCCGGCGCCTTCATCTGAATGACCCATGGAGAGAACGTCGGTGCTGCGAATGAATCGCGGCGACACGCGGGGGAGCGTACGGTGCGGACGGCGTCTCCAACATCCCCAGAAGTGATGATTCACGTCCGGGCGCGTGCCTACTCTGCGCGCCCATGCCGCCGCTCATCACCCGCGAAGAGGCCCTTCTGCTGGGCGAGATCACCGATCACGCCGAGATCGAGGCGCTCGTCGAGCGGGCATGGCAGGCGCGGCAGGCGCATTTCGGCGACTCGACCGACCTGTGCTCGCTCGTGAACGCGAAGTCCGGCGGCTGTGCCGAGGACTGCGGGTTCTGCGCCCAGTCGCGCTTCGCCGAGGCCGAGACGCCGCTGCACGCGATGATGGAGCCCGAGCAGATCCTCGAGCACGCCAGGGCGGCCGAGGCGGCGGGCGCGCACCGGTTCTGCATGGTCACCCAGGGCCAGGGCCTTTCGAAGCGAGCGCGACTTCGAGAAGGTGCTCGAGGGCGCGCGGCTCGTGGCCGAGCACACGAACCTCAAGCGCTGCGCGTCGATCGGCCACATGAGCGTCGCGCGCGCCAGGCAGCTCAAGGACGCCGGCATCCAGCGCGTGCACCACAACGTTGAGACGGCCGAGTCCTACTACCCGGAGGTGTCGAGCACGGTCCGCTACGAGGGCCGGCTGCGAACGATCGACGCGGTCAAAGAGGCAGGGCTGGAGACCTGCGTGGGCGGCATCCTCAACCTGGGCGAGACGCGCGAGCAGCGCGTCGAGATGGCGTTCCAGCTCGCGGGGATCAACCCGACCTCGGTGCCGATCAACATGCTCAACCCGCGGCCCGGCACGAAGTTCGGCGACCGCGACTACATGGATCCGTGGGAGGCCGTGAAGTGGATCGCGATCTTCCGCCTGATCCTCCCGGCGGCGCTGTTCCGCCTGTGCGGAG
>VAYD01000142.1 GCA_005883905.1 Actinomycetota bacterium | reverse complement strand
TCAGCCTTTTCCTCCACGCAAACGCGCGCCGCGTGCTGCTCGCCGCAGTCGTGGGCGCTGTCATCGCCGGTGCCTTCGGGATGGGGGTCGCCAAGCACCTGAGCCCGTACGGGGCCGACGACCCCGCGACGCAGTCGGTGCAGGCGACCGGCCGGTTCGAGGCGGCAGCCGGGCGCCAGAGCGACCCGGGCGTCGTCGCTCTGGTCCGCACTGATGTCCGCAGCCAGGCGGGGCGTCAACGAGTCGGCCAAGTCAGGCACCAGCTGCGCGCCGCCCCGGACATCGCAAGCGTCGTCAGCTTCTTCGACACCCACGATCCCGCCCTGGTCTCGCGCGATGGCCGCTCGACGTACGTGATCGCGTACTTCAAGCCGAAGTCGGACAAGCAGCTCAAGGACGACGCGCAAACGATCACGGACCGGTTCGCCGCGCAAAGGGACGTCGCGCTCGGCGGCCAAGCGATCGTCGATGCCCAGGCGGACAATCAGGTCGGCCACGACCTGGCTCACGCGGAGCTGCTCGCGTTCCCGATCATCTTCCTGCTGTCGTTCCTGTTCTTCCGTTCGCTGGTGGCTTCTCTGCTGCCACCGCTGCTCGGCGTTCTCGCGATCGTCGCGACGTTCTTCGCGCTGCGGGTGGTGGCGAGCTTCGCCGACATCTCGGTGTTCGCGCTCAACCTCGTCACCGGGCTCGGGCTGGGACTCGCGATCGACTACAGCCTGTTCATGGTCTCCCGCTACCGCGAGGAGGCGGCGGTCTCGGGCTTCGGGGCCGAAGCCCTACGGCGCACGCTTCAGACCGCCGGGCGCACGATTCTGTTCAGCTCGGTCACCGTCGCGGTGGCGCTCGCAGCGCTCGCGATCTTCCCGCAGCGCTTCCTGTACTCGATGGGAATCGCGGGTGCCCTGGTCGCGCTGCTGGCGGCCGCGCTGGCGCTGGTCGTGCTACCGGCGCTGCTCGCAGTGCTCGGCGGGCGGGTGAACGCGCTCGCGCCAAGGTGGCTGCAGCGCGCGGCCGACCGTGACGCCCGCCCGGCCCGAAGCGGAGCCTGGTATCGGCTGTCGCGGTTCGTGATGCGGCGCCCGGCGCGAATCGCGGTCGTCAGCGCCACGTTCTTGATCGCGCTCGGCATTCCGTTCACCGGCGTCAAGTTCACGGCGGCCACGGCGAGCGTGCTGCCACATACCGCCAGTGCGCGAGTGGTCGACGACGCGCTGGCGAGCGAGTTCCCGCCGAATCGGACCTCGCCGCTCGAAGTCGTCGCCGGGGCGCCGGCGCGCTCCCCGCAGGTCCGCGCGCTCGCCAGGCAGATCGGCCAGATGCGGGGCGTCTCCGCCGTCGCGCCGGCGCAGCCTGCGGGCCCGGACAACTCCCTCCTGGCCGTCGCGCCGGTGCAGGGGCCGCTCAGCGGCGCGACCCAGCAGCTGGTGCGCGACGTGCGCGCAATCCATACGCCGATGTACGTCGGCGTCACCGGCCAGACGGCCGGATACCTCGACCTGGAGCACAGCCTCGGCGCTCACCTGCCGGCGGTCCTGGCCGTGATCGTCGCGGCGACGCTGATCGTCCTGTTCCTGTTCACCGGGTCGGTCGTGCTGCCGGTCAAGGCGGTTCTCATGAACTTCCTCAGCCTGACCGCCGTGTTGGGGAGCCTGGTCCTGATCTTCCAGGACGGCAATCTCGAGGGGCTGCTGTCGTTCACGAGCCAGGGGGCCCTCGACGCGACGCAACCGATCTTCCTCGCCGCCGTCGCGTTCGGGCTGGCGACCGACTACGGGGTGTTCCTGCTGTCGCGGATCAAGGAGGCGCGTGATGGTGGCGCAGCGGATTCCGATGCGGTCGCGATCGGTCTCGAGCGGACCGGGCGGATCGTCACCGCCGCGGCGCTCCTGATCGCGGTCGCGATCGGCGCGTTCGCGACGTCCAAGATCGTGTTCATCAAGGAGCTCGGCGTCGGGACAGCGCTCGCGGTCCTGATCGACGCCTCGATCATCCGGGCGCTGCTGGTGCCTTCCCTGATGGGGGTGCTCGGCTCGGCGAACTGGTGGGCGCCGGGACCATTGCGGCGCCTCCACGACCGGATCGGGCTCCAGGAGGCGATCGCATGACGACGTCGACCGACCAGCCCTACGCCACGGGCCTGACACGCTCCAACATCGAACGGGCCCTGGCCGAGGTTGGCAAGCACGCCGGCGCGCTCCAAGCATCCGACCTCGCGATGCTCGAGGACTTTCACAGCCTCGGCCGCCTCGCCACCGTCGCGCTGATCGACCTGGCGGATGTCAGCCCGAGCGACCGCGTGCTCGACGCCGGCGCCGGCATCGGCGGAACGGCCCGATTGATCGCCGCCGACCGGGGCGCGCGTGTCACCGCCGTCGACCTCACACCCGAGTACTGCGAGGTTGCCAAGTGGCTGAATGACGCTGTCGGGCTCGGCGACATGATCGAGGTCCGAGTCGCCGACGTCACCGAGTTGCCGTTCGAGGACGGCTCGTTCGACGTGGTGGTCAGTCAGCACGTCCAGATGAACGTTGCGGACAAGGCCCGGCTCTACGCCGAGGCGCGCCGCGTCCTCGCTCCGGGCGGTCGCCTCGCGCTCTGGGACGCGACCGCCGGCCCGGGCGGGCCGCTGCGCCTACCCGTGCCATGGGCTACGTCGCCGGAGCAGAGCCATCTCGTCACGCCCCATCGGCTCGCCGAGCTGCTTCGCGAGGCCGGCTTCGCGCCTGCTCATTGGAACGACCTGACCGAGCCGGCTGAGCAGGCCATGCGGCAGTTCCTCGCGGGCGAGCAACCGCCGCTCGGCCTTCATGTCTTCGTCCCAGACTTTGCGGACAAGGCGGCCAACCTCGTACGCAACCTTGCCGAGGACCGGGCCCGGCTGATCCAGGCGGTGCTGCTGCGGCGACAAGATTGAGCACATGGGTCATGATCAGCCCGCCATGGCGCCACGGACCGTCGTACTCGGTGCAGGCTTCGGCGGTCTCGAGCTCTCGACGATGCTGTCCGACGCATTCGGCGACGAAGCCGGAGTGACGCTGATCGAGAAGGGCGACTCGTTCCTCTTCGGCTACTCGAAGCTCGATGTTCTGTTCGGGGCGAGTGTCGACGACCTGAGCCTGCCGTACAGCGCGTTCGCGAAGCCCGGCGTGCGGCTCGCACGTGAAACGGTGACGGCCATCGACGCGGAGGCCCGGCGCGTCACCACCGACCGAGGTGAGTACGAGGCGGACCATCTCGTCGTCGCGCTCGGCGCCGACTACGACTATGAGGCGACCCCGGGGCTCACCGAAGCGGATGTCTTCTACTCGCGCGCGGGCGCCGCGCGGCTCGCCGGGGAGATCGGTTCGTTCGTCACCGGCCATGCCGTCATCGGGGTTTGCGGCGTGCCATACAAGTGCACGCCCGCGCCGAGCGAGTGCGCGCTGCTCCTGCACGCCGACCTGGTGCGGCGCGGCGTCCGCGACGACTGCAGGATCACCTACATCGTGCCGCAGCCCAACCCCGTCCCGCCGGCGCCGGACGCGGCCGCCGCGGTGCTCCAGGCGTTCGCCGAGCGGGACATCGAGTTCGTCCCCGGCCGGCGGATCGCGTCGTTGGATCGCGAGCGCCGCCTCGTCGTGCTGGACGACCGAACCGAGGTCGCCTACGACTTGTTCCTCGGAGTTCCCACCCACTGCGCGCCGGAAGCGGTGGTCGCCGCCGGCCTGGCGGTCGACGGCTACATCCCGGTCGACCCCGGAACGCTCGAGACGCGCCACCCGGGCGTGTACGCGCTCGGCGACTGCGCCGCTGTCGGCGTGCCGAAGGCGGGCGCGTTCGCCGAGGGCGCCGGCCGGGCCGTCGCGTCGCGGTTGATCGCGGCGATCCGCGGCGAGCCGATCCCGAACCCCTATCGCGGCGTCGGGGCGTGCTACATCGAGTTCGGCGCCGGCCTCGTCGGCCGGGTGAACATCGACGCCGGCGGCGGGAAGCCCAGCGGGACCTTCTCCGGTCCGTCGGAGGAACTGGCGGCCGACAAGCGGGAGTTCGGCGACAGCCGCCGCGCCCGCTGGTTCGGGCTCTGAGCGTGGCGGGCTATCCAGCCAGGCTCTTCCCTGACGTTGCGCCTGATGCGTGCCGGTCATCGGAGGGCCGCGAGATGATCCCCGTGGCGAAGCGGCTCGCGGTCGCGAGCGCCTCTCCCCAGCTCGCGCCGTCCGCGAGGGCGATGACGAGGCCGGCGTTGAACGCGTCGCCGGCCCCCGTCGTGTCGGCAACGTCCACAACCGGCGCGGGCGCGGCGAGCTCGGCGCCGTCCGGGCCGACGGCGACGCATCCGCGTGGCCCGAGCTTGACGACCACCCACCCTCCCGAGAGGCGCTGGAGCACCCGGGCAGCGTCCACCGCGTCTCCGCTGCGATGCACGAGCGCGAGCGCCTCGGCCTCGTTCGGCAGGAAGACGTCGACGGACGGCAGCAACGCGCCGACTTCCGCACGCGTCTCGGCGGAGAAGCCGCCGGGGTCCCAGCTGGTGTCGAGGAACGTGCGCGCGCCGCGGGCGCGTGCGGTGTCCAGCAGCCGGCGCGCCGCCTCGCCGCGCAGTGGTGGCGCGACGAAGTAGTCGCAGAGCAGGAGGTTGTCGCACGTCAGCGCGTCGTCGGGGATCGTCGCCGGGTCCCAGCTGGCGTTCACGCCGAGGTAGGTGAGGAAGGTCCGGTCCCGCGTCATGGACTCGAGCGCGACGGTCAGCCCCGTCTTCGCCCCCTCGACCACGACGAGCTCGGCCGCAAGCCCGGCCGGCGCCAGCTGCTCCTGCATCCACGCCCCGAGCTGGTCGTCGCCGACGCAGCCCACGAGCCGCACCTGCATGCCGGCTTCGACCGCGGCGAGCCCGGCGTTGGCGCCTGCGCCGCCGACGCGCGTGGTCATATGCTCGGTGAGCAGCGTGCCGCCGGGAGCGGGCAGGTCGGTGACGGGGCCCATCAGCAGGTCGGCCTGGACGCAGCCGATCACCGTGAGCGTCGAAGGGTTGGTCCGAGCCGAGCTGGTTGGCTTCTGCAAGAATCTTTCCTTATCGACCACGCGACCCCTGTTCTACTGCGGCAGATACGCGATCGTATTCGTAAAGGGATCTAACCTCAATGCGGCCTTCTAGCCAGGACGGAGCTGACGGCTCGCGGCTCAGCCTGTTGCGGGAGCTCGGCGAGCAGGCGGTGCTCGAGACGATCTTCCGCAAGGGCCCGATCACCAGGCCCGAGATCGCCGCAGCCACGAACCTGTCGAAGCCGACGGTGTCGGCCGCGGTCAGCCGGCTCGAGCACGGAGGGCTCGTCCACGCGGCCGGCAGGCGCGCGGGCCAGCGCGGGCGCAACCCGGTGGCGTATGTCGTCAGCGCCCAGGCGGGGTTCGTCGTCGGCGGCGACATCGGCGGCAGCAACATCCGCGTGGCCGCAGCCGATCTCTTCGGCGAGCCGATCTGCGACCTGAAGCGCCCGACCGCCAAGGGCGGCGGCCGCGCCGTGGGGGTGCAGGTCCTCGAACTGGTCAGCGAGGTGATCGACCAGGCCGGCGCCGCCCACGGCCGACCGCTGGCGCTCGGGATCTCCGCGCCCGGGATCGTCGATCAGGCGAGCGGCCGCGTGACGTCATTGGCCTACAACGTGGCGCCGGAGGGCGGCTTCGATCCGCTCGAGGTGATCCGCGACCGCTTCGACCTGCCCGTGCTCGTCGACAACAACGTCAACCTCGCTGCGGTCGGGGAGAAGTGGTTTGGCCTCGCGCGGGGCGTTTCGACGATGGTCTTCATCGCCATCGGGGCGGGCATCGGCATGGGGATCGTCATCGACGATGAGCTCGTCCGGGGGGCGCATGGCGCCGCGGGGGAGATCGGCTACCTGCCGCTGGTCGGCGATCCGTTCAACCCTCGCCACCGCCTGCACGGCGGGCTGGAGG
>VAYD01000141.1:604-9622 GCA_005883905.1 Actinomycetota bacterium | reverse complement strand
CGGGTCGTCGAGCAGCTCGACGGTGTACGAGCCCGCGGGGCGCTCGGATTGGCGCGCCGCCAGCGTGCGCTCGAGCACGGGCAGAGCCTCGTGCGGCGCGGGCGGCTCGAGCTCGCCGTTGTGGAAGCAGGTGCGCTGGCCGGTGTGACAGGCCGGGCCGTTGGGCTCGACCAGCGCCAGCACGGCGTCGCCGTCGCAGTCGATGCGCAGCGCGCGGACCTTCTGCGTGTTGCCCGATGTCGCGCCCTTGTGCCACAGCTCGTTGCGCGAGCGGCTCCACAGGTGCAGCTCACCGGTCTCGCGCGTGCGCGCGAGCGCCTCCTCGTTGGCATAGGCGAGGGTGAGGACCTCTCCCGTCCGCCAGTCCTGGATGACGACCGGGACGAGGCCCCGCTCGTCGAAACGGACGTCCACCCTCAGGATTGTACGTACGCCGCTGCCCTGCGAAGGAGCGGCTCGAGGTCGCGCGCCGGGGTCGTCTAGCCGCGCGGCGGTGCCTGCGCGAGGTACCAGCCGAACATCCGGTCGACGATCGGCTGCCGCGACAGCGCCCGCAGCGCCACGGTCAGCAGCCGCGGCGGCAGCGCCGGGATCAGCCGCTGCAGGCGCAGCGCCCGGCGGAAGGCGCGCGCGTGGCTCGCGCTGAAGGCCGCGTAGCGGGCCAGCGCCTCGTCGCGCGTGCGCTCGCCCGCGTGAGCCGCGCGGATCTCGGCACCGGCGGCGATGCCGAAGTGGAACGCCGTACGGATTCCCTCGCCGCTGAGCGGGAAGCAGTGCCCGGCGCTGTCGCCGCAGAAGAACACGCCGTCCTCGGCCGCGTCGCGCAGGCGGTGCGGGAACCAGTTGCCCTGCCAGCGCTCGGCCTCCGCGCCGAGCCGCTGCGCGAGGTCCTCGGTCGGGTCGCGCACGTGGTGGCGCGGCTCGTAGGAGCCGACGCCGATGCGCGCCTCCTCGCCCGCCGGCACGCGCCACGCGAAGCCACGCGGCGCCAGCGAGCGGTCGACCCAGACGTCGAGGGCGCCGTCGCTGCTGTTCGCCGCCGGGTGGACCTCGAGGCCGCGGCTCAGCGGCGCGTCGGGCGGCTGGTAGCCGTCGCGTGCCAGCACCCTGCGCCAGCCGAGCGCGTCGACGATCAGCGGCGCGTGGACGTCGCCGCGGTCGGTGTGCACTGTGAACCCGGTGCGCCCGTCGACCTTCGCGGTCTCGAAGCGGGCGTCGCACTGGGCGAAGAGGTCTTCGCACAGCGTGCGGTAGTCGAAGGCCGCCCACCGCCACGGCAACCGGTAGCGCACCGTGCCGTGCGGGGTCGTGAACGTCATGTCCGGGAGGACCGCGCGCAGCGAGCGCTCGGCGCCCATCGTCCGGAGCCAGCCCTCCGGGACGGCGCACGCGGACGTCTGGCGCTCGCCGATCTCGTAACGGTCGAGCAGCAGGATGTCCGCGCCCGACCCGGCGAGCTCGCGTGCGACCGCGAGGCCGGCGAAGCTCGCGCCGCAGATGAGCACGTCGGCGCGCGTGCCGTCGAGCAACGTGCGCTCCACTCCACGGGCCGTCGCGCGCTGCGTCATGCCGCCAGGACGTCGTAGTCGGCGCGCTCGACGCGGTCCAGGACGCGGCCGTAGACGCTGCGGGCCAGGTACATGCCGTGGCGCACGCGCCCGCTGACCTCGGCGTCGACGCCGCGCGTCTCGCGGAACATCGCCCGCGCGCGGTCGACCTGGCGCGCGACGTGCTCGCGAAAGCCGTCGCCGGCCTGGCCGATCTCGAGGTCGCGCTCAGGCAGGCCGGGCAGGTAGACGCGATCCAGCGCCCAGTCCTCGCGCACGTCGCGCACGAAGTTCTCAGCGGAGCCATGATCCGCCCGACGGCGGCGGCGCTGCCGTTCATGTAGCGGTCGAGCTCGGCGTCGTTGCGGATGCGAACAGGCGCGCAGTCCAGGCGCATCGACGACATATACGTGTGCAGCTCGTCGAGCGGAAGGTGGTGGCGCGCGCCGGCGTCGACGAGCGCGGTCGGCACCGGATGCGCGGCTCGGCCGCTGCGGGCGAGCTCGAGCTCGCGCTCCCAGGCGTCGAGGGCGGCGCGGCGCTGCTCCGGCGTCGCGGGGCGGTCGGGCCCATCGACGATCTGGTCGGCCGTGCGGACGAACCCGTAGACCGCGTGGATCGCGGGGCGCACGGACGCGGGCAGCAGCCGCGTGGCGGCGAAGTACGTCGGGTCATGCCGGCGCTGCATCCGGCGGCACGCGGCATACGCTGTTCGCAGGGTGGGGTCCATGGGGCGCCGACAACCGTAGTGTGCGCGCATGGACGTCCTCAACCACCCGATGGTCGTGGTCACCGGCAAGGGTGGCGTCGGCAAGTCGACGGTGGCGGCGGCGCTCGCGCTGGCGGCGGCGCGAGACGGGCGCCGGGTGGCGGTCGGCGAGCTCGGCGGGCACGCCCGCGTCGCGGGGCTGCTGCGCGGTTCGGGGATCGACACGCAGACGGTCGACGTCCACCACGCGCTGACCGAGTGGCTGGCGACGCAGCTGCCGCGGAGGCTCGCGGACCTGCTGATGCGATCGGGTGCGTTCGCATCGCTGGTCGCCGCGGCGCCGGGCGGAGCGGAGCTGATCTCGATCACCAAGCTGTGGGAGCTCGTCCAGCACCGCCGCTGGAACCCGAATGCCGAGCCCTACGACCTCGTGATCGTCGACGCGCCGGCGTCCGGCCACGGCGCGGCGCTGCTGCGCGCGCCGCGGACGTTCGCTGACATCGCCCGCGTCGGGCCGATCGGGACGCAGGCACGCGAGGTCGCCGACTTCCTCAAGGAGGACGCGGGCTTCGTGATCGTGACGATGCCGGCCGAGCTGCCGGTTTCGGAGACGCTGCAGCTGCAGCAGCAGCTGCCGGACGTGGATCTGGTCGTGGCCAACGCGGTCCTGCCCCGGCGGTTCGCGGCCGGCGACGTGGCCAAGCTGCAGGCGGCCTCCAACGGCGGCGGGCCGGCCGCGGCGGCCGTCGCGCATGCCGGGCGCGTGCGGGCACAGCAGGGCCAGCTGCAGCGGCTGCGCCGCGGCGCGCGCGGCCCGGTCGTCACGCTGCCGTGGATGCTCGACGTCGAGCCCGACGAGCTGGCGGACAGGCTCATCACGGAAACCGGGGCCGCGCGGCGCGCACCGCGCAGGCCCGGTCCGGTCGATGTCCCCTCCGGGTAGATGAGACTGAGGGGTCTGACCCCTGATTCTCACATGAGAATGAGGGGTCAGACCCCTGATTCTCACTCGATCCCGAGGCGGTCGAGGAGGCGCTCGTCCGCGCGCCAGCCGCGGCGGACGCGGACGGAGAGGTCGAGGTGGACCTTCGTGCCGAGCTCGTGCTCGAGCTCGCGGCGGGCGGCCGTGCCGATCGACTTGACCATGCGGCCGCCGGTGCCGATCAGGATGCCCTTCTGGGACTCGGTCTCGACCCAGACGTATGCCCGGACATTCACCAGGCCCGGCCTCCGGCTGATCTCGTCGACGCTGACCTCGACCGCATGGGGAACCTCCTGCCGAGTGCGGGCCAGCACCTGCTCGCGGACCAGCTCCGCGATCTCGACCTCCTCCGGCAGGTCGGACCTCTGGTCGGGGGGGAAGTAGAACAGCCCGGGCCCGAGCCGGCCGACCAGATGCTCGACCAGCGCCCGCACGCCCGCGCCGGTGCGCGCCGAGACCGGGAACACATCCGCGTCGGGGCTCAGGTCGGAGGCGGCCTGCAGCGCCGCGGCGGTGGCGGCGCGGTCCAGCCGGTCAACCTTGTTCACCGCGATGACCACCGGTCCCGGGCCCTCCCCCAGCCTGGCGGCGATGAACCGATCACCCGGCCCGACCGCCTGAGTGCCGTCGATCACCAGGACCGCCGCGTCGCTTTCGGCCAGCTCGTGCTCGACGCACCGCTGCATGCGCTCGGTGAGCGCGTCGCGCGGCCGCTGCACGCCGGGCAGGTCGACCAGCACGAGCTGCCAGTCGGGCCCGGTGGCCACGCCGCGGATCGCCCGCCGCGTGGTCTGCGGCTTGTCGGAGACGATCGCCACCTTCCCCGCGACGATGGCGTTGACCAGCGTGGACTTGCCGACGTTGGGCCGGCCCGCCACCGCGACGAAGCCGCTGCGGGTCGCCTCGGCCGCCGGGCTCACGCCGCGCCCGCCCCGAGGACGTCTCGCTGGAGGGCCAGCATCTCGCCCCGGTCAGACTCGTGGTCCAGACCCGCCAGGTGGAGCGCTCCGTGCACCACCGCCTCTCGCAGGTCGGCGGCCCTGTCCGGGCAGACCACCACGTCTCCCAGCTCGCGCGGACCCGCCGTCGGCGCCGCGGCGTCGACCGGAAACGAGAGGACGTCGGTCGCCGCATCGCGCCGGCGGTGGGCCCGGTTGAGCTCGCGGATGCGGGCGGGCGAGACGAAGGCGACGGCCACATGCCCGTCGGCGACGCCCGCCGCGGCCAGGGCCCGGGCGCACATCTCGGCGACCTCCTCGGCGGCGATCCGGCCGGCGGCGCGCTCGACGCCGACGACCTCGACCTCCAGGCGCTCGCTCACCCGCCGGCGGCCCGCTAGCCCGGACGTCGCTGGGCGGGGCGCAGCTCCGGCGCGCGCCGCGCGGCGCGCGGGTCCGCCGCCGCATGCGCGTCGTAGGCCTCGACGATGCGCTGAACCAGCTTGTGGCGCACGACGTCCTCGCCGCCCAGGCGGACGAAGGCGATGTCCTCGACGCGCTCGAGGATCTCACCCACCACCACCAGACCGGAACGCTGGTCGCGAGGGAGGTCGACCTGCGTGACGTCGCCGGTCACCACCACCTTGGAGTTGAAGCCGAGCCTGGTGAGGAACATCTTCATCTGCTCCGGGCTGGTGTTCTGCGCCTCGTCCAGGATCACGAACGAGTCGTTGAGAGTTCGGCCGCGCATGAACGCCAGCGGTGCGATCTCGATGACCCCGCGCTCCAGGTGCTGCGAGACGCGCTCGGGGTCGAGCATGTCGTGGAGGGCGTCGAACAGCGGGCGCAGGTAGGGGTCCACCTTGGCCATCAAGTCGCCGGGCAGGAACCCCAGACGCTCTCCGGCCTCGACCGCCGGGCGGGTGAGGATGATCCGGCTCACCTCGCGCCGGGACAGCGCCGCCACGGCCATGGCGACGGCCAGGAACGTCTTGCCGGTCCCCGCCGGCCCGATCCCGAACGTGATCGTCTTGGAGCGCATCGAGTCGACGTAGCGCTTCTGGTTGAGGGTCTTCGGGGCGACCTTGGTGGAGCGGTGGCGCCAGACCACGTCCTCGAGGATCCGCGCCGGGCTCTCGTGCTGGTCGAGCGCCCGGGTGACCGCCTCGATGGTCCCCGGGGCGATCTCGTGGCCCTCGTCGATCAGCTCGGACAGCTCGCGCACCACGGTGGCGCCGGCCCGCACCGCCTCGGCGTCGCCGTCCAGGGTCACCACGTTGCCCCGCAGGAAGACATCGCACTGCAGATGCCCCTCGAGCGCCTTGAGGATGGCGTCCTCGGAGCCGGCGAGTCCGGCCGCCACGGTGTTGGGCAGCTCGAGCTGGCTGCGCATCAGCCGCTCCCGCCCGCAGACCTGGCCTCAGGCACCGAGGGCTTCCCGCACCTTGGCCGAGACCCGCTTCCCGTCGGCGCGCCCGCCCACGCGAGGCATGACCACCCCCATCACCCTCCCCATCTCTCCGGGCGAGCTGGCGCCCGTCTCCCCCACCGCGGCCGAGACGATCCTCTCCAGCTCGGCATCCGACAGCTCGGCCGGCAGGTAGCCCTCGATGAGGCCGGCCTCCTGCTGCTCGCGATCGGCGAGGTCGTCACGCCCGGCCTCGCGGTACTGGTCGACCGCGTCCAGGCGCCGCTTGCGCTCGCGCCGCAGCGCGGTTATCTCGTCGCCCCCCTCCTTGGCGGCCTTCTGGAGCTCGGAGAGCACGAAGCGCAGCGCGCCGACGCGATCTCGGTCGCCCGACTTCATGGCGTCGGACAGATCCGCCCTGACCTGATCGGCAATCGTCACCGGGCGCAAGGATACGCGGAGCGGGACCGCGTTCCCGTCATGGCCGCTCGCAGCGCAGCGACTTGACAGGCCCGACGGGCGGTTGGAGAGTCGAGGGCGGCGAGAGGAAGGGGGCCCAGATGGGCAAGGCCAAGTCGATGGCGTCGGTCTCGACCGTCGCGGCGCTGGCCGCGGGAATGGCTCTGGCCGCGTGCGGCGGCGGCGGAGGCGGGGGCGGGCCCGCGGTCGCCCTGCTGCTACCCGAGTCCAAGACCGCCCGGTACGAGTCGCAGGACCGGCCGCACTTCACGGCCAGGCTCAAGCAGGCGTGCCCCGGCTGCAGCCTGATCTACAGCAACGCCGACCAGGACGCGTCGAAGCAGCAGCAGCAGGCGGAGGCCGCGCTGACCCAGGGCGCCAAGGTGCTGGTGCTCGATCCCGTCGACGCGGCCTCGGCCAGCGTCATCGTGCAGCGAGCCAAGCAGCAGAAGGTGCCGGTGATCAGCTACGACCGGCTATCACCAACGCCGACATCGACTACTACGTCTCGTTCGACAACGTGCGCGTGGGCCAGCTCCAGGCCCAGACGCTGGTCAAGAAGCTGCGCTCAGGAGGTCCCCCGGGCTCGATCATCATGATCAACGGCGCCCCCACCGACAACAACGCGAAGCTGTTCAAGCAGGGCGCCCTGAGCGTCCTGAACACCAGCGGGTTCAAGATCGCCAAGCAGTACGACACCCCGGACTGGAGCCCGGACCAGGCCCAGAACGAGATGCAGCAGGCGATCACCGCGGTGGGCAACAACGGCTTCGCCGGCGTCTACGCGGCCAACGACGGGACGGCCGGGGGCGCCATCGCGGCGATGAAGGCGGCCGGGATCAAACCGGCCGCCCGTCCGACAACCGGGCAGGACGCCGAGCTCGATGCCATCCAGCGGATCCTGACCGGGGAGCAGTACATGACCGTCTACAAGGCGGTCAAGCCCGAGGCAGCGGCGGCGGCCGACCTGGCCGCGGCGCTGGCTCTGGGGCGCGCGGCCCCGAGCGGGGTGGTCAACCAGAAGGTCGACAACGGGCGCAAGTCCGTACCGTCGGTGATCCTCACGCCGGTGGCCGTGACCAAGGCCAACGTCAAGGACACCGTGATCAAGGACGGCTTCTGGAAGGCGTCGCAGGTCTGCACCGGATCGTTCGCCGCCGCCTGCCGGTCCGCCGGAATCAGCGGATGACCGCCAACCGGCCGCTGCTGGCCCTCCGAGGCGTGGCCAAGCGCTTCGGGGCGGTGCAGGCGCTCGGAGGCGTGGACTTCGACGTCCACGCCGGCGAGGTGATCGGCCTGGTCGGCGACAACGGAGCCGGCAAGTCGACCCTGGTCAAGACCATCTCGGGCATCTACGAGCCCGATGAGGGCCAGTTCTTCTTCGACGGCGAACCGGTCGTCATCCGCGGTCCCAACGACGCCGCCGAGCTCGGGATCGCCACCGTCTACCAGGACCTGGCGCTGTGCGACAACCTCGACGTGGTGGCCAACCTGTTCCTGGGAAACGAGCTGGTCGCGGCCGGGGCGGCCGGCCTCTCGATCCCCAGCGTCCGGGCCGAGGTGGGAACCATGTCGGGCGGTCAGCGACAGCAGGTCGCGGTCGCGCGCTCGCTGCTCGGCGACCCCAAGGTGGTGCTGCTGGACGAGCCGACCGCCGCGCTCGGGGTCGCCCAGACCGCGCAGGTGCTCGACCTGATCCGCCGGCTGCGCGAGCGCGGACTGGGCGTCGTCGTCATCAGCCACAACCTGGCGGCCGTCTTCGAGGTCACCGATCGCATCGTCGTCCTGCGGCTGGGGCGACCGGCCGGCGACTTCGACGTGCGCGGCACCACCCAGGAGGAGGTGGTCGCCGCGATCACGGGCGCGCAGTACGGCCGTCGCGAGGACGGGGAAGGGGCGCGTGCTCACGACGGTGGCCGGGCAGCAGGCGGAGGTTCGCGATGAGCGCGCATCCGCCCGCCGCCGCGGCGCCCGACGCGCCGGCGCTGGAGCGCCCCCGACCCGGGCTGGTGCGGCGCTTCACCCAGGGCGACCTGGCCTCGCTGCGCGTGGTCGTCGGGCTGGCCGTCATCTGGATCGTCTTCGAGATCCAGAACGACCGCTTCCTGTCCGCGGTCAACCTCACCAACCTGATGCTCCAGATCACGGCGACCGGGTTGATCTCGGTCGGCGTGGTCTACGTCCTGCTCCTGGGCGAAATCGACCTCTCGGTCGGAGCGGTCAGCGGGTTGGCCGCCGCGGTGATGGCGGTGCTCAACGTCAAGCACGGATCGAGTCCGTACCCGGCCATCCTGGCCGGGGTGCTCACCGGGACGGTGATCGGCCTGGTGCAGGGCGCCCTGTTCACGCGCTTCGGCATTCCGTCCTTCGTGGTGACCCTGGCCGGGCTGCTGGCCTGGCAGGGCGCCCTGCTCTACGTGCTCGGCGAGACCGGCACGATCAACCTCACCGACCCCAAGATCACCGGCTTGGCCAACACCTTCTACCCCCCCGCGGTCGGATGGGTCGTGGGACTGGCGGTGATCGGCGCGTACGCCGCGGCGACGCTCGGGGGCTGGCGCCGGCGCCGGGTCGCCGGGCTGGCCGACCAGCAGATCGGAGGGCTGTTGGTGCGCGTCGCCGTGGTTGCGGTCGCGGTGCTGGCCGTCGTGGCGATCCTCAACTCGGACCGCGGTGTTCCCCTCGCCCTGGTCATCCTCATCGCGTTCGTGGCGGGCATGCAGTACATCGCCGCCCGCACCCGCTTCGGACGTCGCGTGTTCGCGGTCGGCGGCAACGCGGAGGCGGCGCGCCGAGCCGGGATCCGGATCAACCACATCCGGGTGGCGGGGTTCGCCATCGCCGGCTCCATGGCGGCGATCGGCGGGATCATGGCGGCGTCGCGGCTGCTCGCGGTCAACCAGAGCTCGGGCGGCAGCGACCTGCTGCTGCTGGCCATCGCCGGCCCGGTGATCGCCGGGACCAGTCTGTTCGGC
>VAYD01000141.1:0-595 GCA_005883905.1 Actinomycetota bacterium | reverse complement strand
CTCGATCTCGAACGGGATGGACCTCCTGGCGCTCGAGTCGTCGGTGAAGTTCATGGTCACCGGAGCCGTGCTGCTGGCCGCCGTGATCATCGACGCCATCGCCCGCCAGCAGCGCCAGGCCGCGGGCCGGGTGTAGCCGGCCCGGCGGCCGCACCGCGCGCTCAGGCGCGCTCGAGCAGGATCGTCGCCCACTCCCCCGTCTCGAGGCGATCCCGCTCGCGCAGGCCACGGTGGGCGAATGCGTCGGCCACCTCGTCGGCCTCATCGCGCAGCAGCCCGCCGGCCACCAGCCGGCCCGGCGGGCGCGACAGGCCCGCGGCCAGGTCCAGCAGGAGCGGGCGCAGGAGGTTGGCGGCCATCGTCTCGGCGTCGGGTGGCGGCTCGCGGCGCAGGTCGAACTGGCGCACCTCGACGTCGACGCCGTTGGCCCGGCTGTTGGCGGACGCCGCCCGCACCGCCTCGGGCTCGTGGTCCAGCGCCACCACCGGCGCCCATCCCAGCCGGGCGGCGGCGATCGCCAGCACGCCCGAGCCGCAGCCGATGTCGGCGAACGACCCCCCGGGCTCCAGCTCGAGCATCAGCTCCAGGCATGCGC
>VAYD01000140.1:12909-23214 GCA_005883905.1 Actinomycetota bacterium | reverse complement strand
GGCACCCGGTCTTCGTCCCGAACGGCAGGAACCGCGGGTCGGCGCCGTAGAGCGGGATCCCCAGCGCCAGCGCGAGGTCGCGCTCGTCCGAGGAGGACGTGAACGGAACGAGATGGCAGCGCGCCCGGTCGGGGATGCGCGCCTTGATCGCCTCGAGCACGCGCGGCCGCGAGAGCAGTTTCGCGGTCAGCGTCCGCGGCGACCCGTCGTTCGCCGCGATCATGTGCAGCCGCGCGCGCGCGTGACTAGGGATCACGCCCGGCAGCAGCGCGAGGTAGTAGCCGACGACGACCTCGCTCACGGGGCGTCCCGTGACGAACACGAGCTGGAGCCGCGGCTGGCGGAGCAGCAGCAGGAGGAACAGCAGGCGCTCTTCGAATGCCTGCACCACGGCCCCGTTGTCGCCCGGCGGCGGCGCGACGGACGGGACGACGACGATCGACCGAAGCGCTCGTTGCGCTCGCGCTCGCTGAGGTCGCTCAGCCGCGGCTCGGCGGCTTCGTGCAGCCCGGTCATACCTGCGCGCGCGCGGCGTCCAGGCCCGCGACGTCGTAGATACGCGTCGGCTTGGAGAACCCTCGCAGCGACAGCTCGCCGACGGACTGCGCCGTGACGACGTGCTCGGCTCCTGCATACACGCGCGCGCTGATCAGGATCTGGCCCGGCGCCGCCTGTTCGCACAGGCGCGAGGCGAGGTTCGTCACGCTGCCGATCGCCGCGTAGTCCGAACGGCCTTCGAAGCCGATGCGACCGAGCGTCGCGTGGCCCTGGGCGACCCCTATCCCGATGTCGAGGTCGTAGCCCATGCGCGTCCAGCCCTCGGCGAGTTGCGCCACGCGGCCGCGCATCGCGACGGCCATCCGAACGGCACGCTCCGGCGCATCGGGGCACGGCAGCGGGTCGTTGAAGAACACCATCAGCCCGTCGCCGGTGAAGCGCTCGAGCGTCCCCTCGAAGCGGTGGACGAGATCCCCGAGCGCCTCGTGGTACTGCCCGAGGACATGGAGGACGTCCTCGGGCTCCACGGTCTCGGCGAATGCCGTGAAGCCGCGCAGGTCGCAGAACACGACGGTGATCTCGCGGCGGTGGCTCTCGAGGAAGGAGCTGTCACCCGACGACACGACCAGGTCGGCGAGCTGCGGCGACAGGAAGCGGCGAAGGCGGCCGAGGCGCTCGAGCTCGTCCACCTGCTCGCGCACGCGCTGCTCGAGCTCCTGGTTGAACGCCGCGAGCTCCGCGGCCTGCGCCTCGATCGTGTCGTGGTAGCGCTTGATCCGCACGAGCGAATGCACGCGAGCGAGCAGCTCCGGCTGCTCGAAGGGCTTGGCGATGAAGTCGTCGGCGCCCGCCTCGATCGCCGCGAGCTTCTCCTGTTCACCGCTCGCCGTGATCATCACGATCGGCACGAACCGCGTGGCGTCGTGGTCGCGCAGCCGCCGGCAGACCTCGTAGCCGTCCATCTCCGGCATGAGGATGTCCAGCAGCACGAGGTCGATGTCTCCTTCCGAGGCGCGGGCGAGTGCCTCGGCGCCGGAGCCGGCCGGCACGACGTCGTAGCCGCGGGGCGCGAGCACGGCCTCGAGCAGCCGGATGTTCTGCGGCAGGTCGTCGACGACGAGGACCCTGGCGGCCACGCTCATGCCGGCGCTGCCTCGCCCAGCATCGCCGCCACCTGGCCGTGGAACTCGCGCACGCTGATCGGCTTCTCCAGGTACCCGTCGAAGCCGGCGGCGAGGAAGCGCGCGCGGTCGTCCTTCATCGCGAAGGCCGTCACTGCGACCACGCGCAGCGCCGCCGTGACCGCGTCCGCGCGCAACCGTGAGAGCGCCTCGAGCCCGTCCATGCCGGGAAGCTGCACGTCCATCAGCACCAGGTCGGGTCGATGCGCGCGGGCGAGCGCCAGGCCGTCCTCGGCCGTCGTCGCCTCCAGCGTCCGGTAGCCGGCATGCACGAGGAGATCGCGCACCAGCTTCAGGTTGCGCGCGTTGTCCTCCACGATCAGGACCACACTCATGTCACACCCTCTCGTTCGCTGGTTCGCGCATCGGCCAGGCGCCCGACGACGGCCACCAACGCCGCACGGTCGAGCTCGCCCTTCTGCGCCAGGTGGCTGACCCGGCCGGCGAGCCGATCGCGGTCGGCCCGCGTCATCTCCTTGTGCGTCAGCACGATGATCGGGACGTCCGCCGTCTCCGGCTCGGCGCGCAGTCGCTCGGCGACCTCGAAGCCGTCCATGTCGGGCATCATCAGGTCGAGCAGCACCACGAGCGGCTGCTCGTGACGCACCAGTGCGACGCCCTGCTCGCCGCTGGACGCGCGCACGACGTTGTAGCCCTCGGGCGCCAGCACTGCCTCGACGAGCTCCAGGTCGAGCGGGTCGTCGTCGATCACGACCACGGTCCGCCGGTCGTGGGCGATTGCCGGCGCGCCGATCGGCGGCGCTACGACCGGCGCCACGGCTGTCGTGACGGGGAGCGAGAAGCCGAAGACGCTGCCGACGCCGACCTCGCTCTCCATCCACAGCCGGCCGCCGTGAAGCTCGACGATCCGCTTTGACAGCGTGAGGCCGAGCCCTGTGCCCTCGGTGCTCGTGCGCACGTCGCGCCCGCCGCGCTGGAACGCCTCGAAGATCCGCTCGCGGTCTGCCTCCGCGATCCCGGTGCCGGTGTCACGGACCGTGACCTCGACCGCATCGTCGTCCTGGCGAGCGGTCACGACCACCGATCCGCCGGCCCCGGTGAACTTCACGGCGTTCGTCAGCAGGTTGAGGACGACCTGCTTGAGCTTGAGCTCGTCGGCCATGACGCTGCCGACCGACGGGTCGATCTCGAGCGTCAGCGAGATGCCGCTGCGTCCCGCTCGCTCGCGAACCATCGCCACCCCGTGCTCGAGGATCGGCACGAGCGGCAGGGGAGCGGGATCGAGCTCCATCCTGCCGGCCTCGACCTTCGACAGGTCGAGGATCTCGTTGATCAGCTCGAGCAGGTGGCGGCCGGAGTCGCGGATGTCGCGCAGGTAGTCCTCCTGGCTCCAACAGCACCTCGGAGAACCCGATGACCGCGTTGAGCGGGGTCCGCAGCTCGTGCGACATGCTCGCCAGGAACTCCGACTTGTGGCGGCTGGCGACCTCGAGCTCGCGCGTCTTGTCCTCGAGCTGCCGGAACACGCCCGCGTTGTGGATGGCGACCGCCGACTGGCTCGCGAGCGTTTCGAGCAGCTCGGCGGAGCGAGCGGGGAACGCGCCGGTCACCCGTCGCCGCACGAGGATCGCGCCGATGATCTCGCGCTCCCAGAGCAGCGGCACGACGAGCATCGAGCGCCAGCCGAAGTCCGCGAGCTGTGCGATGTGCGGGTCGCTCGCTTCGGCGAGCAGGTCGGGTGCGGTCAGCGGCTCACCGCTCGCGGCCGCGCGTCCCACGAAGGTCTCGTCGAGGTGGATCCGGGTTCCCCGCAGGGCCTCGACGAGCTCCGGCTCGGTGCCGAAACACGTGCGGACCTCGAAGAGCTGCGTCTCCGGGTCGAACTGCATGATCGACCCACCCTCGGTGCGGGACAGCTCCACGGCGCGGGTGACGATCGTCGTCAGGACCTCGTCGACGTCGAGGCTCGACGAGACCGCCTCGCTGATCTCCCCGAGCGCGCGGAGCTCGTTGACCGAGCGCGTCAGCTCCTGCAGGAGCTGCACGTTGCGCAGCGCGATCGCGGCCTGCGCCGCGAACGTGGTGAGCAGGTCGATCGTGCGGGCGCCGAACGGGTCCACCGTGGTGCGCCAGAGGGTCAGGACACCCGCGACGCGGTCGCCGGCGAGGATCGGCACGCCCAGGATCGTCCGGAACCCGCCGAGCTCGCGGCCGGTATGCCAGTCGTAGTCGGGATCCGCCAGGACGTCTGGGATCTGGACGACGCGGCGCTCGCGCTCGACCCGGCCCACCAGCGAGCCCGGGCCCTTCTCGATCGGATGGCGGCGCACGTAGTCCCGATAGGCCTCGGAGGCACCGACCATGAATGCCAGGCGGAAGACATCGTCGTCCAGCTGATGCACGAGACCGGCATCGGCTCTGCAGAGTCGCACGGCCTCCCGTACGACGGTCTCGAACAACGGCTTGAGCTCGAGGTCCGAGCGCCCCATGAGCTCGAGCACCTGGCTCGTCGCGGCCTGCTGCTCGATCGCCTCGGACAGTTCGCTCTCGAGCCGAGCGACGCGGTCGGCGTCAGGCCCCAGCGGTTGCGATTGAGCTGACACGAGGAAGATGCTGCGCGCCGAGCATAACCGCGGGCTAAGCGCCCGTTCAGGCTTTCTCCATCAGCGAGCGAGGGACCAGAAGGTTCGGGCGCCAGCCCGGATCAAGGCGGTCGCCGTACCAGCGCTGCGCCAGCTCGTGCAGCTGCTCGGTGGTCATCACGCCGCCGCGCGGCCCGTCGATCTCCTCTTCCGACCGGAAGAGCCGCATCGTCGCTCAGGTGAAGCCGATGTCGTCCCACCACTGCGCCGCGGGGACCGCGACGTGGAAGACGGCGTGGTCGGCGGGACGGCCCTTGCGAAACGCGATGCGGATGCCGCTCGCGTCCGTGACGATCGCCTCGTCCAGGCCGAGCGCGGCGACGATCCCGAACGCGTCCCACGCGCAGCTCCCGCGCCACGTGTGTCCCCGGGCCTCGACGCGCGCACCGTCGTCGTGGGTGGCGAACGGGTGCGCCATCACGATCCGATCCGCCTCGTCGAGCACGACGACGTGCTGCGCGGCGAGCGAGCGCAGGGTGGCGGCGTCGTCCACCGGCGGCGGCTCGCCCGTGTCGGCGAAGGCCTCGAAGATCATCCGGCGCAGCGCGAGCTCGCGCTCGGTCACGCGTGCGAGAGTGACGCCAGCTCGCGGCGCGTGCGCACGCCGAGCTTGCGGTAGATGTTGCGCCGGTGCGTGCGGACCGTCTCGACGCTCACCGAGAGCGCCAGCGCGATCTCGGCATTCGAGCGGCCGGCCTGCAGGTGCTCGAGGACGTCGGCCTCGCGCGGGGTCAGCAGCTCCGGCCCGAGCGGCTCGGGTGCATAGTCGCCGCTCGTGCGCGGCAGCACGTGCAGGCCGCGCGAGGCGAGGTGGATCGCGTTGAGGATGTCGCGCGCCTCGGTCTTCTTGGACAGGCACGCGGTCGCGCCGAAGGCGAGCATCTGGTTGCACTCCGACGGCGTCGGGCGGCTGGCCAGCACGAGCAATCGGGTCTCGGGGTGCGCGGTGTGGAGACGGTTGACCTCCACCGGCGTGCGCAAGGAGCCGAAGTTGATGATCGCCACCTTGGGCGCGTGTTCTCTCAGCATCGCATCGAACGCGTCAAGCTCGACGTCGCCGGCCAGCAGGTCGATGTTCGGGTCCTCGGCGAGCAGCGAGCGCAGGCCGCGGCCGATCAGGTCCTCGAAGCGGCCAATGACGATCGTGACTGGCTGCACGCACGTCTTATCGGCAACCCGAGCCAAAAGGGTGAGGGCGATCTCACCCGTTCGCCTCACCCTTCTTCACCCGAAGATCACCCTGCCCAGGGGATTGCGCTGCGAACGCCGTTTACGGCAGGATTCCCCGCGTCTTGAGGGGTACGGGCGACGTCAGTCGCCGGCGACGACACGGAGCTCGTCGCCGGCGACCGTCACGACGTCGCCGTCGTGCAGCTGGCGCCCGCGGCGGTCCTCGAGCTCGCCGTTGACGAGCACGTCGGTCTCGGCGAGCAGCGCCTTCAGCTCACCGCCGGTGTCGACGACGCCGGCCAGCTTGAGCAGCTGGCCGAGCCGGATCATGTCGCCGCGGATCGCGACGTCCCGGGCCATATCTAGTCCTCGTCGGCGCGCGGCGGGATCTCGCGGCGCCGACGCTGCTTCAGACGCCTGCGACGATGGAGGTCGACCAATCGATCACCGACGTGGGCTTGACCACGTGGCGCTGCAGCCCGAGCTCCTTGGGCTCGAGCCCGAGGGCCAGCCCGACGAGCTGCGGCAGGTGCAGCACCGGCATGTCGAGCTCGCGGCCGACGAGGCGCTCGGCGAGCGGCTGCTGCAGGTCGAGGTTCAGGTGACACAGCGGGCACGGCGTGACCAAGCAGTCGGCGTCGGCGTCCTTCGCATCGCCCAGGTGGCGGCCCGCCTGCTTCAGCGAGACCTCCTTGTTCATGGTGATGATCGGGAAGCCGCAGCACTTGTGCGAGCCCGCGTACTCGATGACGGTTCCGCCCAGAGCCTCGATGACCTGGCCGAGGTAGGTGTCGCGCGGCAGCTCGTCGTCGATGCCGAGCCGGTCGACCGGGCGCACGATGTAGCAGCCGTAGAACGGGCCGACGCGCAGGTCGGTCAGCGGGCGCTTGACGCGCGAGCGCAGCTCGTCCAGCCCGAGCTCCTCGACCAGCACCCACAGGAAGTTCTTGTTCGTCAGGCCCTTCTCGTACTGCAGCCCCTGCTCGGCGAGCGTCCCGTTGACGTGCTCGCGGTAGTCCGCGTTGGCGTCGAGGCGCTCCTGGCACTCGGTCTGCGCCCCCTGGCAGGTCGAGCAGATGTTCATCATCAGATCCGCTCCCTTGACCTGCTGGGCGAGCGCGAACGTGCGGGCGTTGAGCGTGTCCGCGAGCTCCTGGTTGTGCTCGGCGATCACGCCCGCGCCGGTGCAGCACGCGCGATCCAGCGCCACCAGCTCGATGTCGAGCAGCGGCGCCACCTTCGCCATCGAACCATGGAGCTCCGGGGTGAAGCCGCGGCTCACACACCCCGGCCAGTAGGCGACTTTCATCGGCTCGGCGACTCCTCGGGTTCCATTCCCGGCGTACCGGTCTCGGCGGAGGGCATCCCTTCGGCGCCGCTCTCGTCCTCGTCGTAGCCGGTGACGTACAGGTTCAGTTCGTAGGGCTCCTCGCGGCCCTCGACCTTGTCGTAGATCGAGTGGATCTGGCCGAGGTCCTGCTTGGGCAGCTTGTGCGGCTTGAGCGCCCCCATCGGCGTGACCTTGCCCCGGACCAGCGCCTTGGTGATCGCGGGCAGCGAGCTGACGAGCTCGGCGCCCGCGGCGGGGTGGAACTTGCCGAAGAACGAGTCGCCGCCGTAGGAGCGCGGCAGCAGCTCGGCCTCCCACAGCAGCCCGTGGTCGCGGATCAGGTGCGCGAACACGATCTCGTGGCGGTGGCCGTTGTTGCGGTCGTTGATGCCGTGCACGTCGCCGGCCATGCGGCGCAGGCGCATGATCTGGTTCATCGGCGCGACGCCCTTCGGGCAGGCCTCGATGCACTTGAAGCAGTGCGTGCAGTCGTAGATGCCGTGCGGGTCCTCGGCGAGGTCCTTCAGGCGCTCGAACTGCTGCGCGTCGCGCGGGTCGCCGACGAAGCGGTAGGCCTTCGCGAGCGCCGCCGGCCCGATGAAGAGCGGGTCGACCTCCATCGAGAGGCAGTCCGAGACGCAGGCGCCGCACTGGATGCAGGCCATCGACTGCGTGACGTCGACCATGTTGTACGCCGGGACGATGTACTCGCGCTCGGGGATCGGCTGCTTGTTGACGAGCCACGGCGTGACGCGCTGGACCTTCTTCCAGTGGACCTGGTCCATGTCGACGATCAGGTCCTTGAGCACCGGCATGTTGCCCATCGGCTCGACCTCGATCACGCCGTCGCGCGAGGACGCCACGGCCTTGTCGAGGTGCGTGTGGCACGCGAGCCCGGGCTGGCCGTTGATGCGAACGCCACACGAGCCGCAGATCGCGGCGCGGCACGAGCAGCGGATCCCGATGGAGCCGTCGAACCGCGCCCTGGCCTGCAGGATGCCCTCGAGGACCGAGCGGTGCGGCTCGAGCTCGACGGTGTGCTCGTCCCAGTAGGCCGGCTCGCCCGACTCCGGGTCGTAGCGGCGGATGCGGAGCGTGAACTCCTGCGGCTCCTTGTGGACCTCGGCCATCAGTACTTGCGCTCCTCGGGCTGCCACTGGGTGATGGTCACGGGTGAGTAGGTCACCTTCGGCGTGTCATCCCCGTTGACCTTGATGTCGATGTGCTTGAGCCATTGCTCGTCGTTGCGCTCGGGGAAGTCGGTGCGGTACTGCGCCCCGCGCGACTCCTTGCGCTCGATCGCGGCGACGACGATCGACTCCGCGCAGTCCAGCATGTAGCCGAGCTCGATGGCTCCCAGGACGTCCTGGTTGAAGACCGTGCCGCGGTCGTCGATGTAGGCGGTCCTGGCCTCCTCCTTGAGCCGGCGGACGACCTCGTGGGCCTTGTCGAGCCCCTCGGCGTCGCGGAAGACCGCGCAGTACTGGTTCATCGTGGTGCCGAGCTCTTCCTTGATCTCGCTGATGCGCCGGCCGCCGCGGCCGCGGCCGATGATCTCGTCGATCCAGGCGGCGTCCGCGTGCATCTGCTCGTCCGAGAGCGTGGGCATCGACATGCCTGCGGCGCGGGCGGCAGCGTGCTCGCCTGAGCGGCGCCCGAAGATCAGCGTGTCCAGCAGCGAGTTGGCGCCGAGGCGGTTGCCGCCGTGGACCGAGACGCACGCGACCTCGCCGGCCGCGTAGAGGCCCTCGATCGGCGTGGCGCCGTCGATGTCGGTCTTTACGCCGCCCATGATGTAGTGCTGTCCGGGGCGGATGATGATCGGCTCGGCGGTGATGTCGACGCCCGCGAAGTCCTTGCCGATGTTGACGATCTCGCGCAGCGCCTCGTGCACGCGCTTCTTCGGCACGACGGTGACGTCGAGTGCGATGCCCGCGCCTCCCGGGCCGACGCCGCGGCCCTCGTTGATCTCGATCTGCTCGGCGCGCGAGACGACGTCGCGCGATGCCAACTCCATCTTGTTCGGCGCGGTCTTCTCCATGAAGCGCTCGCCGTGGGCGTTGAGGAGATGTGCGCCCTCGCCGCGGGCGCCCTCGGTGATGAGGAACCCGTTCTCGACGAGCGTCGTCGGGTGGTACTGGACCATCTCCATGTCCATCAGCGGCGCGCCGATGCGGTAGGCCTGCGCGATCCCGTCGCCGGTGACGATCAAGCCGTTGGTCGTCGGCTTGTAGCACTGGCCGGCGCCACCCGAGGCCAGGATCACGTTCTTGGCCGTGAACGTCTCCATCACGCCGGTGCGGATGTCGCGGGCGACGCAGCCGACGCACGTGCCGTCGTCGTCCTGGATCAGCGAGGTGGTGAACCATTCCTCGTAGCGGGCGACGGTCTCGTGGTACTTCATGAGCTGCTCGTAGAGCACGTGCAGGATCGCCTGGCCGGTGATGTCGGCGACGTAGGCGGTGCGCTTCATCGAGGCGCCGCCGAAGGCGCGCAGGTCGAGCTCGCCCTTCTCGTTGCGGTGGAAGGTGACGCCGATGTGCTCCAGGTGCAGGATCTCGTGGGGCGCCTCGCGGCACATGACCTCGATCGCGTCCTGGTCGCCGAGGAAGTCCGAGCCCTTGACCGTGTCGAACGCGTGGCTGCGCCAGTCGTCGGCGGGGTTGATCGCTGCGTTGATGCCGCCGGCGGCCGCGACGGAGTGCGACCGCACCGGATGGACCTTGCTCATGATCGCTACCGTCGCGCCCGCATCGGCGGCCGCGAGGGCGGCGCGCTGGCCGGCGAGGCCGGCGCCGATGATCAGGACGTCGTGCTGAGGCATCGTCCTGGACTCTATAAGCGCGCCTACAGAGGGCGCTGCGAGGCGACCGCGGCGATCGCCTGGCGGACCCTCGCCATGGTCACGACGCCGGCCAGGCGGCCGCCGGGCTCGACCACGGCGATCGCGCCCATTCCCGCAAGCGCAGGTGCCCCGAGGAGCGTGCCGAGCGGCGCGTCCGGCGGCAGCGAGGCGTCCTCCTCGTCCGTGAGCTCGCCCACGGGCAGCACCGGCTGGCCGGCAGCGACGGCGCCCTCGATGCGCTCTGCGCTGACATACCCGAGGTAGCGCCGCGCCTCGTCCACGATCGGGGCGAAGACGACGCCGTGTCTGGAGAGCGACTCCTGCGCCTCCAGCGCGGTCGTGTCCTTCGACAGCGTGAACGGGTCGGTGTCCATCAGGTCGGCGACGGTCACGCCCTCGATGCGCTCGGACACCTGGCTGGAGACCACCGCGCCGCGCGCGGCCTGGCTGAGGAAGACGCCCAGCACCGCGAACCAGACGCCGTCGACTGCGTAGCCGTTGAGTCCGACGAAGATCCCGAAACCGATCAAGCCGTAGGCAAAGACCTGCCCGACGCGTCCTGAGACCTTCGTGGCGCGGTTGCGATCGCCGGACCACTTCCACGCGACCGCTCGCGCGATGCGCCCGCCGTCCAGCGGGAAGGCCGGGATCAGGTTGAACACGAACAGGACCGCGTTG
>VAYD01000140.1:11558-12772 GCA_005883905.1 Actinomycetota bacterium | reverse complement strand
CCGCCGAAGAACCACAGGTCGATGCCCGAGATCCCGATGCCCTCGCGCCGCGCGATCATCGCGTGGCCGAGCTCGTGCAGAACGATCGAGGCGAAGAACAGGACGGCGCCGGCGACGGCCACCGCGTAGGCCGTGTTGCGCGAGCCGGACAGGATGCTGTCGAAGTAGCCCGACAGCGAGTAGATCATCAGGAACAAGATGAAGAACCAGCTGGGACTCACTCCGACCCTGATGCCGAAGACGCGTGCGAGCTGGATCGAGCCACCGCCCATGCACACATGATGATGCTTGAGCTGCCGGAGATCGTGGGGCGCTATGCGCGCGGCCTGTTCCCGATGGAGGACGGGTGGTACGCGGCCGAGCCGCGGGCGGTGTTCCTCCTCGACGACGCCGCGCTCGACACGGTGCGCTCCAAGCTCGCGCGCTCGCTCCGCCGCGCCGGCGACTTCAGGTTCCATGCTGACGGCGCGTTCTCCGAGGTCATCGAGCGATGCGCCCGGCCGCGCGATCGTTCGGACGGCGTATGGCTCACTCCCTGGATCGCCGAGCAGTACGCGCGCGCGGCGTTCCTGGAGTCGATGTTCCACACGGTGCCGCACGCCGGCAACGTCCTGCTCGTGCGCACGCTCGAGCACCTCGCCGCCGCCGGCTTCGCGCTCGCCGACATCCAGACGCCGACGGACCACACGCTGCGGTTGGGCGCGGTCCAGCTATCCCGCGACGAGTTCGAGCGCCGGCTGGCGACCGCGCTCGGGCTCAGCTGAAGAAGACGCCGTTGCGCTCGTGGCCGACGCCGGCCGAGAGCGTCGACTGGCCATCGGCGACCGACGTGTAGATGACCGGGCTGTCGTCGTCCGTGCAGGTGAAGTCGATCGTCGCGTCGCCTGCGACGAACTCGCCCGCAAAGCCGAAGTCGGCGTCGCGGACCTTCAGCCGGTCGCCGCCACCGTGCCAGCGCACGTCGAACGACACGTGCGACGGGCGCGGCGCGGGATCCGGGGTTTCGGCGATCGCGTTGAAGAAGTCGCGGTAGTCGCCGACCACCAGCGACGCTGCGTGGTAGCGCGCCGTGCCCGCGCCGGGGGCGGCGTCCAGCGCGCCGCCGGGGAACGGGATCGTCCAGAACAGGCCCGACGGCTCGATGCCGGGCTCCCAGTCGTGGAACTGCTGAGTGGGATCGCCGACCGCGCCCACTGTGTAGAGGTCAATTCAGA
>VAYD01000140.1:8650-11449 GCA_005883905.1 Actinomycetota bacterium | reverse complement strand
GTCCCGTTGAAGTCCGTGATCGTCGCCATCTCGAAGCCTGGCGCAGGCGGCAGGATGTGGATCACCGGATCGCTCGTGACGAGGTTGAACTCGTCGTCGAAGCCGCCGGGGATCGGGTTCGCCAGGCCCGTGCCGGGCTTCGCCGCCGCTGCGAGGGCGGGCAGCCCGAAACTCGCCCCGACCGCCATCCCGGCGGTCCGTCCGAGGAGAGCTCTTCGCGAGATCCGAGACATCCAGTCTCCTTCGGGCGATTGTCCTCCCGCGCGGCTTGCGGAGTCAACCCAGGCGGCGGCGTAGATCGGCAGCGAGGGAAACCGGGTCCCAGTCCTCTCTGCAGACCCGTTCGACCTCGATGCCTCGGCTCTCCAGCCACGTGTCTCGCTCGGCGTCGTCGCGTTTCTTCCAGGCGCTGCCGTGCGTCTGCTCGGTATCGAGCTCGATGACGAGGTTGTGGTCGGGCCAGTGGCAGTCGACCGTGAGGTGGGCGATCGAGTCGTTCATCTCCGGCGAAGGAACTCCCTCTAGCCGCCTCACCCAGCGCAGGAACCGGCGCTCCCACTCGCTGCGGGTGTGCGGCAGGTCGAGCGCCTTCGCCAGCGCCCTGGCGCCCGGCTCGCCGCGCCGGTTGCGCGCGAACGTGCGCAGGGCATCGAGGGAAACGATTCCGCTCGCCGCCATCTCGTGGGTCATGCGGTCGATCGGCCAGTTGGCGGCCGCGAGGTCGAGGAGCGTTTGGACCGGCGTCGTGACCAACAAGCCCTTCTTGGGCACCACCTCGAAGCGCTTCGCCGTGTGCACCTTCAGCCGCGCGTCGCCGCGCCGCTGCGTCGGCGCCGTGACCTCGATGACCTCACGAACCACCAACTGTCCATAGAACGCCGCCGCACCGGTGCGACTCAACGCCGAACCCTTGCCGGCGGCGAGCAGCGCCGCCGCCCAACGCGACTCCGGCGCCGGGCTGAGAGCACCGAAGGCATGCACACCCCGGTGCATGCGGTGCAGCAACCCGCGTTCCACCATTCGCCAGATCTCACGACTGGTGAACCCGATCGCCCTCAACTGACCGCTCGTGATGTTCCCCCACTGCCGAGCCGCCACCTCCGCAGCGCGCGCCTGACGAAATGTACCCCCACGGTTCGTTTCGTCAGTCACACGGTGAACATCGAGCCCCGCGCGTGACGGAACAGCAGGCGTTCGTTACGAAGCCGGCGTGTGGCGCTCCACGATGGCGGAGAAATCGGTGCCGGCCGGCAGCGTGCCGTACTCCAGGCCGTGGTCGCCGTCCAGGCGCGAGGCGCAGAAGGCGTCCGCGACGGCAGCCGGCGCGTAGCGCACCAGCAGCGAGCCCTCCAAAGCCAGCGCCAGCGACTCCACCACCCGGCGAGCCCGCACCTCCAGGGTCTCTCCCTCGGTGAACTGATCCCGCACCGAGCGGACGAACCCATCGAGACGAGGGTCAGCGCCCGCGGCCTGCGAGACCTCGTCGAAGAACGCCCCCAACGCCGCCGGCGTGCGCATCAGCGCCCGCAGGACGTCCAGCGCCATGACGTTGCCCGAGCCCTCCCAGATCGAGGACAGCGGCGCCTCGCGGTAGATGCGCGGCATTCCGCTGTCCTCGACGTAGCCGTTGCCGCCATGCGTCTCGAGCGCCTCGTACGCGTGATTCGGTGCGCGCTTGCAGACGAAGTACTTCGAGACCGCCGTCGCCAGCCGCCGGAACTCGTCCTGCGACGGGTCGTCGTACGCGCGCGCAAGTCGCATCGCGAGCGCGGTCGCCGCCTCCGCCTCGATCGCGAGGTCGGCCAGGACGTTGAGCATCAGCGGCTGTTCGGCGAGATGCTTGCCGAACGCGGACCGGTGCTTCGCATGCCACGTCGCGCGCGCGACCGCCGCGCGCATCCCGGCCGCCGTGCCGATCACGCAGTCCAGCCGCGTGTGGTTGACCATCTCGATGATCGTGGGCACGCCGCGGCCCGGATCGCCGAGGCGCTGCGCCCACGCGCCGCGGTACTCGACCTCCGACGAGGCGTTGGACTTGTTGCCGAGCTTGTCCTTCAGCCGCTGCAACTGGAACCCGGAGTTCTTCGAGCCGTCCGGCAGGAACCGCGGCAGGACGAAGCACGTCAGGCCCTCATCGGTCTGCGCCAACGTCAGGAAGACATCGCACATCGGCGCGGAGCAGAACCACTTGTGCCCGGTCAACTCGTACTCCCCCTCGATGCCAAGAGGGACCGCGACCGTCGTGTTCGCCCGAACGTCGGAGCCACCCTGCTTCTCCGTCATCGCCATGCCGCAGGTGGCGCCCTCCTTGCCGGGCCGAAGCGAGCCGTCGTACTCCTTCGAGAGCAGGCGCGGCACCCATTCCGAGTCCTTCAGCGCCGGCACCGCCGCAAATGTCATCGTGATCGGGCAGCAGAACCCGGCCTCGGCCTGCATGCCGCTCATGTAGATCGCCGCGCGCGCGACGTGCGCGCCGTCCTGCGGCTCGTTCCACGGCAGAGCGTGCATGTCCCACCGCTTGCCGGCCTCCATCAGCTGGTGCCAGGCCGGGTGGAAATCGACGGCGTCCAGCCGGTTGCCGACACGATCGTGGGTCCGCAACACCGGCGGGTTCTCGTTCGCCAGCCGGCCCCATTCCTGCGGCTCGCCGCCCCAGAACGCGCCCGCCTCGACGGCACGCTCACGAGCCCAACCGGCGCCCTCGCGCTCGAGCGCCTCGACCAGCGGCGCGTTGTCGAGGAACAGGTTGCGGTCCTCCAGCGGCGGGACCTGGTTGAAGACCGCGTGGGTCGCTCGGTC
>VAYD01000140.1:0-8602 GCA_005883905.1 Actinomycetota bacterium | reverse complement strand
GTCAGGCGGCGTGGCGATGGACATCGGACTCCTCGGTGATCGATCGAAGGCAGAAGCGCACGAGCGAGGCGACCAGCGCCTGCTCGTCGGACGAGTGGGGCTGGGTGAGGACCTCGCCGATCGCGCCGACCAGCGCAACGGCGGTCACGTCAGGGTCCTGCGGAGGAAGCGAGCCATCCAGGACGCCCTCCCTCAACGAAGAAGCGAACACCTCCGCGTAGGCGCGACGAAAGACGAGGCGCTCCTCCTCGACGGCGGGGTCGACCGGCTCGGCGAGCAGCGCCCAGGCCAGGCGCCGGCCGCGCAACGCGCGCCGCGCGAACGTCTCGACTCCGAGAGCGATCCGGTCCGAAACCGACGCCGGCGCCGCCATCGCCTCAGCCACCGCATCCACTTCGTGTTGCGAGGCCACCCGGAACACCTCGGCGAACAGCTCCGCCTTGGACGGGAAGTGCCGGTACACGGTGCCGGTCGCGACGCCCGCGCCCGCCGCGACGGCCGCGACCGACGCCTCGCGGTACCCGCCGCGGCGGATCAGCTCGAAGGCGGCGCGGACGATCCGATCGCGCACCTCGGCGCGGCGCGCTTCGGTCCTCGCTGTCGGCCGATAGGCCATGTCAAGAAGTGAATCACGATTCATACCTTGCGGCAAGCGACAACCGATTTAGGCCCGCCGCACCGGGGAATAGACTTAAGTCCATGCCTCCGAAGACGCCACGTGAGCGCGCTGACGAGAAGCGCCAGGCCAAGCTCGACCTCATCCAGCAGCAGATCAAGGACGGATCGCTCACCGTCCGCAAGATGACGCCGGAGGAGAAGAAGGCCAGCGACGCTCGGGAGCGCCCGGAGCCGCGTAAGCCGCGCCGGCGCTGAGGCGCAAGCCGCCGGAAGGGACCGCGTCGTAGAGTCGCGGGCCCATGGCAAAGATCTCTGTGCAGAACCCCGTCGTCGAGCTCGACGGCGACGAGATGACCCGCATCATCTGGTCTTTCATCAAGGACCAGCTGATCCTTCGGTACCTGGACGTCGAGCTGAAGTACTTCGACCTCGGCATCGAGTCGCGCGACGCGACCGACGACCAGATCACGGTCGACGCCGCCAACGCGATCAAGCAGTACGGCGTCGGCGTCAAGTGCGCCACGATCACCCCCGACGAGGCGCGCGTCGAGGAATTCGGGCTCAAGCGCATGTACCGCTCGCCCAACGGGACGATCCGCAACATCCTCGGCGGCGTCATCTTCCGCGAGCCGATCGTGATCTCGAACATCCCGCGCCTCGTGCCGGGCTGGACGAAGCCGATCATCATCGGCCGTCACGCGTTCGGCGACCAGTACCGCGCCGAGGACTTCGTCGTCCCCGGGCCCGGCAAGCTGACGATCACGTTCACGCCCGACAACGGCGGCGAGAAGATCGAGCGCGACGTCTACGACTTCCCTGGCGGCGGCGTGGCGGTCGGCATGTACAACCTCGATGCCTCGATCCGCGACTTCGCCCGCGCGTCGCTGCGCTACGGCCTGGACCGCAATGTGCCGGTCTACATGTCGACGAAGAACACGATCCTCAAGGCCTACGACGGGCGCTTCAAGGACCTCTTCCAAGAGGTCTTCGACAACGAGTTCAAGGGCGAGTTCGACCAGGCCGGCCTGACCTACGAGCACCGGCTGATCGACGACATGGTCGCCGCGGCGCTGAAGTGGGAGGGCGGCTACGTGTGGGCGTGCAAGAACTACGACGGCGACGTGCAGTCAGACACGGTCGCGCAGGGCTTCGGCTCGCTCGGCCTGATGACCAGCGTGCTGATGACGGCCGACGGGGAGACCGTCGAGGCCGAGGCCGCGCACGGCACCGTCACGCGCCACTTTCGCCAGCACCAGCAGGGCAAGCCGACGTCGACGAACCCGATCGCGTCGATCTTCGCCTGGACGCGCGGCCTGCACTTCCGCGGCCAGATGGACGCCACGCCCGATGTCACGGCGTTCGCCGACACGCTCGAGCGGGTGTGCGTCGAGACGGTCGAAAGCGGGAAGATGACCAAGGACCTCGCCCTGCTCGTCGGTGACAATCAGGAGTTTCTTACCACTCAGGAATTTCTAGCAGCGATTGACGAGAACCTGCAGAAGGAGATGAACGCTTAAATGGCAACCAAGGTCGCCGTCACCGGCGCCGCCGGCCAGATCGGCTACGCGCTGCTCTTCCGCATCGCGTCCGGCCAGCTGCTCGGCCCCGACACCAAGGTCCACCTGAACCTGCTCGAGATCCCCGACGCGGTGAAGTCCGCCGAGGGCACCGCGCTGGAGTTGTTCGACTGTGCGTTCCCGCTGCTCGCGGGCGTCGACATCTATGACGACCCGGCGCAGGCGTTCGACGGCGTCAACGTCGCGATGCTCGTCGGCGCGCGCCCGCGCGGCAAGGGCATGGAGCGCGCCGACCTGCTCGAAGCCAACGGCGCGATCTTCAAGCCGCAGGGCGAGGCGCTCAACGAGCACGCCGCCGACGACATCCGCATCCTCGTGGTCGGCAACCCCGCCAACACGAACGCGCTGATCGCGATGAACAACGCGCCCGACATCCCGAGCGAGCGCTTCTCCGCGATGACCCGGCTCGACGAGAACCGCGCGGTCGCGCAGCTCGCCCAGAAGCTGAACGTCGGCGTCGAGGATGTCCAGGATCTCGTGGTCTGGGGCAACCACTCGCCGACGATGTTCCCCGACCTCTTCAACGCCAAAATAGGAAACCCACCCACCCGGGCCGCGGACAAGGTCGACCAGGACTGGTACGAGAACGAGTACATCCCGCGCGCCGAGATCATCGAGGCGCGCGGCGCGTCGTCGGCTGCGTCCGCGGCCAACGCTGCGATCGACCACGTCCACGACTGGGTCCTCGGCGCCGACGGCCTGCGCTCGATGGCGGTCCGCTCGGGCGGCCAGTACGGCGTGGAGGAGGGGCTCATCTCCTCGTTCCCCGTGCGCTGCAGCGGCGGCAGCTACGAGGTCGTTGAGGGGCTCGAGGTCGGGGACTTCGCGCAGGGCAAGATCGACGCGACGGTGAACGAGCTCAAGGAGGAGCGCGACGCCGTCAAGGAGCTCAGCCTGGTCGGCTGAGCTCCTCGAGGCGCCTGACGGTCAGCTCGCAGGGGACATGCTGCGGTGGCGGAGGGTCGCGACGCCACCCAGCGCCAGCAGTGCGACGGCAACGACGCCCCCGGCGCCGATGCCTGCGTCGCCCCAGTCGAAGCCGTTGTCGGCGGCGGGCGCCTGAACGACTGTCGTGGAGGAGTCCGGGCTGACCGCGATCGGCTCGGAGGCCGGCATGGCCGAGGCCGCCGGCGCGGCGATCGCGCCGGCCGCGACCAGCGCGGTGGTGAGGCTCTTGATGGAGGACATCGTCAGGCTCCTTCGCTGTCTGCCGCCTGGCGGAGGCGGCCGTGGATCGATGCAACGAAGCTACGAGCCCGCTGGAGGCGGCGAAACGGGAGCGTTCCCCATATTTGTGTTCCCGGGCTCCCCATCTTTCGCGCCGATGCCGATGCCGAGGACCTGCGCGGCGCGCGCCGCGTCGATGCGCGAGTGCACGTCGAGCTTGCGCAGAACCGCCGAAACGTGATGGTCGACGGTCTTCTCCGAGAGAAACAGTCGCTCGGCGATCTGGGCGTTGCGCAGCCCCTCGGCGACCAGCGCGAGCACGTCGAGCTCGCGTGCCGTCAGGCCGGCCGGGTTGGCCCGCGTCGCCGCACGCGGCCCACGCGGCAGGCCACGCTCGCCTTGGCTGCGCAACCGGCGAGCGACGATCGCGGCGGCCGCGCTGGCGCCCATCGACTGAAGCGCGTCGAGACTCTCGCGGAGCTCCTCTGGCTCGTCGCTGTCGGCGAGCGCCAGGGCCGCTTCGTACGGGCAGCCTGCCTCGTGCCACCACGCGGCAGCGCCGCGCCAGTCACCTGCGACCTCGAGCGCGTACGGGCCCGACGAAACCACCTTGGGTTCGTCCTCGAGCCCGGCGCGGCGTCGCCAGCAGAGCAGTTCGTTGACGGCCCACACGGCCTGATGGCGGCGAGCGAGGTCGAGCGCCGGCTCGGTTGCGGCGGCGACCTTGGCGGCATCGCCCGTCAGCCAGGCGGCCTCGGCGCGCGCGGCGCCGACCGGGCCGACCCATGTCGGCTCGCCGCTTGGCGCGGCCAGCTGCCACGCGCGCTCCAGCGCCTCGGCGGCGGCGGGGTCGCCGCGGCGAGCCCTGGCGAGCCCGCGCACGCTCAGCGCGAGGAGCTGGTGGATCCACCACGCTCGCGCGTCGGCGAGGACATGCCGAGCGGTCCGCTCGGCATGGTCCCAGTCCCCGCGGTCCAGCTGGAGCCGCGCCAGGACAGCCTCCGCATAGACGCGCCAGAGATCGAGCCCGCGCTCCTCGGCGTACGCCCGTGCCTGGCTCAGCCACTGCTCGCCTGCGTCGAGCATCCGCGCCCGCATCGCGCACAGCCCGAGGTTGACGATCGCGCGGCACGCGAGCTCGTCGAGGCCGGCGTCACGGGCAAGCGCGAACGCCCGCTCGAGCTCCGGAGCACCGGCGGGGTCATCGCTCCGGAACCGTGCGCCCCCGAGGTTCGTCAGCGCATAGATCGTCGCCTCCGTGTCGCCCAGCGACTCCGCGAGCTCGAGCGCCTTCTTCCCCCAGACAAGCGCCTCGTCGAAGTCCTCCCAGTTCAGGAGGCGCTGCGAGAGCGTCGCGTACGCCAGCGCTCGCTCGCGCCCTGGTGGGAGCTCTTCGAGTACCGACACGGCCTCGCGCAGGGCGACGAAGCCGGCCTCGGCCCGGCCGGCGAAACCGAGGTAGCGCCCGAGCGAGCGCAGCGCGTCGCCTTCGGCGAGCCGGTCGCCGGCCCGGCGCCTGCATCCCACAGCTTCCTCCTGAGCGGCGAGGGCATCGTCGACCTGGCCGGTGCCATAGAGCTCGACCGCGAGTGGTTCGAGCAGATCCGCCCGTGCGTCGTCCGCGAGCCCGCCTGCGTAGCGGAGGGCGCGCGCGTACTGCGCGGCGGCCTCACGATGCGCGCCAAGCGAGGCGGCGCGCGCGCCGGCGGCCGGCGCGAACCGCAACACCGCGTCGTCGTCGCCCGCGGCTTCGGCGTGGTGGGCGAGCCTCGCGAGGTCCGCCGCTCGATCGGTGAGCGCGCTCAGCGCGGCGCGGTGGAGTTCCAGGGCTCGTACGGGTGAGAGCGACTCCTCGATCGTCAGACGCGCGAGCTCGTGCCGGAACGCGACGCCCCCGGGGCCGCCGACGATCATGCCCGACGCGACGCACGCGTCGAGCCGCGCGAAGGACGGGCCGGAGATCGTCTCGAGCAGCCACAGCTCGATCTGCGGCGCAACGATCGCGACCGCCTCGAGCAGCCCGCGGGCCTCGCCGTCCATCCGCGCCGCGCGCGCGAGCACGGCGTCGCGCACCGTGTCGGGGATGCCGCTCGCCGCGGCAGCCAGTACCTCGGTCACGAAGAACGCGTTGCCGCCCGTTCTCCGGTGGAGCTCTGCCGCATCCAGTCCAGCCGACTGCACCAGCTCGGCGACGGCGGACTGCGAGAGCGGGCTCAGCGCCAGGCGCTCCACGGTGCCCGTGGTCGTAAGCTCGCCGAGCACGACACGCAGCGGGTGCTCGCGGGCAAGCTCGTCGTCGCGGTACGTGCAGATGACGAGCACCCCGGGCCCGACACGCCGGGCGAGCAGGCGCAGAACGTCGAGCGTGCCCTCGTCTGCCCAATGGATGTCCTCGAAGACCACGACCACGGGCGCGCGCGCCGACAGCTCGTCCAGCAGCGCCGCCACGACACGGTGCGGCGGCGCCTCGCCGTCCACGAGCTCTGCGAGCACGCCGCCGAGGCGGTCGGCGATCTCGAGTACCGGCCCGAGAGGCCGCGGGGTGAAGAGCGGGTCGCAGTTGCCCCACAGGGCGTCCAGCTCCGGCCCGCGCCCGGTGCAGAACGCGCGGACGACTGAGGTCTTCCCGACGCCTGCCTCGCCGCGCACCATGACGAGCCGGCCCTCCGGCCCCCCGCGCGCGCGCTCCAGCGCGGCGTCGAGCGCTGCGACGGCGTCCGCTCGTTCCAGGAGGCTCACGGCGAGATCCTGATCCGCGCCTCACGGCGCTGCAACCTATGCAGCGTCGCGCGTGTGCCAGCCCTTGCCCTCCTTGCGGACCATGCCGTCCTTCTGCAGGCCGGGGAGGACGCGGTACAGGTAGTTCTGCTTGATGCCCATCTTCACGGCAAGCTCCGGAATCGTGATCCCGGGGTTCGAGCGGACGAGCTCGAGCGCCTGCTTGCCGCGCGTGCCGGAGCCGCGCGGGCGCCCGCGGCGACCGGTGCCCGAGCCGCTACGGGTGGTGGTGGAACGCGCGCGGCGCGTCGTGGCGCGGGACGTGGGAGGGTTCACGCCGTCCAACGCCTGAACCGCCGCCTCAAGCCGGTGGTACTCGTCGACGAGGGGCTTGAGCTCTTGCAGCCGCGCGCGGATCTCGCGGCGCTTTTCATCGAGAAAGTCAGCCATGATTAACCGTCAGACTCCCATCCCCGAGTATTTTCGTCAATGAGAAGCAAGATCACTGTCATCGGTGATGTCCTCCTCACGAACCGACACGCCGAAATTGTGCGCTGGCCTTCACCGGATTCCGGTGGCGCCGACGTGGTCGTGATCGCTGACGGAAATGCGCTCGCGGAGGCGGCCGAGTTCGTCGCCCGGCGCGCACCGGCAGCGGTGGTCGTCGCGACGGATCCGGCGTGGTGCGAGGAGCTGTTGCAGCGCACGCAGCTCCCGCGCGGGCGTGTCGTGTCGGCAGACGACGTGGGCGCCGCGGTCGACGCGATCCTCGACGGCTCGGGCGCCGAGCTCGACGTGACGGTCCGCCACGACGGCGAGCACGGGCGCGAAGGGTTCCACCGCGTCCGCGCCCGCCTCGGCGCCGCCGGTGTCCTCGCCATTTGACGTACCGGCAAGTATTCGAATACCGTCCGGTACATGACCGCCACGCTGCCGTCCGGGCCTTCCCAGACCGTCCTGCGCCAGTCGCTGGCGTGGGGCTTCCGCCCACGGCCGTTCCTCGATCGCTGCCACCGCGAGTACGGCGACATGTTCACGATCCGCCTCGGCCAGGTCGGGCCGGTCGTGATGCTCGCCCACCCGGACATGATCAAGGAGGTGTTCACGGGCGATCCCGCCGTCTTCCACGCCGGCGAAGCGAACGTGATCCTGCGCCCGTCGCTCGGCAAGCACTCCGTGCTGCTGCTCGACGACGCGCAGCACATGCGCCAGCGCAAGCTGCTGCTGCCGCCGTTCCACGGCGAGCGCATGCAGCGCTACGGCGAGCTGATGCGCGAGATCGCCGAGCGCGACATCGCCGGGTGGCCGCGCGGCGTCCCGTTCCGCCTGCACACCCAGACGCAGGACGTGACGATGCGGATCATCGTCGAGGCGGTCTTCGGCACGACCGAGCCGACCCGCGCGCAGCGCACGCGCGCGGCGCTCAAGGAGTTCCTGGACTGGGGGACCAGCCCGCGCCAGATCGCCTACCTGTCGCTGATGGACGTCGACCATCAGGAGCGCAACTTCTTCTTCAAGCGCGCGCGGGCCAAGGTCGACGCGGTCGTCTACGAGGAGATCCGCTACGCGCGCACGCGGACCGATCTGGACGAGCGCGAGGACATCCTGTCGCTGCTGCTGCAGGCGCGCCACGAGGACGGCTCGTCGATGAGCGACGAGGAGCTGCGCGACGAGCTGATGACGTTGCTGCTCGCCGGCCACGAGACCACGGCGACGTCGCTCGCCTGGGCGATCGAGCGGCTCGTGCGCCATCCCGAGGCGATGGAGCAGCTCGTCACCGAGGCCCAGGAGGCCGGCACCGAGTACGCCGAGGCCGTGTGCAAGGAGACGCTCCGGATGCGGCCCGTGCTGCCGATCGTCGCGCGGCTGCTCAAGCGCGGCGTCGAGATCGGCGGCCGCCTGCTGCCCGAGGGCGTCATCGTCGCGCCGAACATCTACCTCGTGCAGCACCGCGCGGACGTCTACCCCGAACCGCGCCGCTTTCGGCCCGAGCGCTTCCTCGAGGGGCAGGGCGGCACGTACAGCTGGATCCCGTTCGGCGGCGGCATCCGCCGCTGCATCGGCGCGAGCTTCGCGCTGTTCGAGATGCGGATCGTGCGGTGGCGCGTGACGAGCTCCTGACGGAAGTCCTCGTCGCGCATCGCCTGGACGGCGAACTCGAAGAACAGCCGCGACCACTCCGGGTCGGTGGCGAGGAACTCGGTGAAGTCGCGGCCCGCCTGGCGCGCCTGGTCCTCGACCGAGGCTCCGCTCTCCATCACGCGCTCGATCTCGTCGAGGCGCTTGGCGAACCGCTCGTCGAGCATCGCGAGGAACAAGTCCTCCTTGCTCCTGAAGTTCGCGTAGAAGGCGCCCTTCGTGTACCCGGCCGCGCCGGCGACCTGGTCGACGGTCGCCCGCTCGAGGCCGCGGTCGGCGAAGACCCTGCCGGCGGCCTCGATCAGCTGCGAACGCGTCCGCGCCTGGGACTCCTTGCGCGTGAGCCGCGCCATCAGGCCGCGACGACCTGTGCGCCGTGGCGC
>VAYD01000139.1 GCA_005883905.1 Actinomycetota bacterium | reverse complement strand
CCGCTCGCCGCGCTCCTCCTTCCACCAGGCGGCAGTGAGGATGTCGGGCCGCCGGCGCTCGAGCTCCCGCGCGATCGCCACTGCGGCGAACCGGACGGCATACGAATCCCATCGCGGCTCCAGCCGGACGTAGACGTGCAGCCCGCGGTTGCCGGTCGTCTTGGGGAATCCGGCGATCCCGAGCTCGTCGAGCAGCGCCTTGAGCTCCCACGCCGCGGCGCGCGCCTCGGCGAACCCGGTGCCCGGCTGCGGATCGAGATCGAGCCGCAGCTCGTCGGCGTGCTCCTGGTCATCCGCGCGCGACGGCCAGACGTGGAAGCCGAGGCAGGCGAGGTTGACCGCCCACGCCACGTGCGCGACGTCGGCGGCCACGAGCGCGCGCGACGGCGTGCCGTTGACGGTCTGCACCGTCGTCGTCGCCAGCCACTCGGGCGCGTTGTCCGGCACGCGCTTCTGGAAGAACGACGGACCGCCGGCGCCCTGCGGGAAGCGCTGCATGAGCACCGGCCGGCCGCCCATCGCGCGCATGAGCGGCTCGCCGACCGCGGCGTAGTAGCGCACGAGATCGAGCTTGGTCTCGCCGCGCTGCCCGAACAGCACCTTGTCCGGCGAGGTGACGCGCACCTCGCGCCCTGCCAGCTCCAGCACCTGCGCATCGCCGCCGGCCACGCCCGAACCGTACCGGCCGCGGTGCGACACTCGGGCGCATGCGCGACCGTGACACCACGCTCGACCTCCCCGACGACGAGCTTCGCACGCTGTTCGACGGCGCGCTCGCGCTTGCCGAGCGCGAGCTCGAGGCGACGAGGAGCGGGCCCATCTACTCACGGAGCTGCCGCGCGAGGGCATGCCGGCGAGCGAGCTCCTCGACGACTGCTCCGCGCTGCTGGAGCGCAGCAGGCGTACGTCGCCCGCGTTCTTCGGCTATGTCCTGTCGCCCGCGTCGCCGGTCGGCATCGCGGCCGACCTGCTCGCGTCGGCGGCGAACCAGAACGTCACCGCGTGGCGGTCCTCGCCGGCGGCGACCGAGATCGAGCGCCTGGTGCTGCGCTGGCTCGGCGAGCTGACCGGTTTCGCGCCCGACGCCGCGGGCGTGCTCGTCAGCGGCGGCTCGCATGCGAACCTCACAGCGCTGCTCGTGGCGCTCCATGCCAAGGCGCCGGCGGACGCCGACCGCCGCAGGCGCACCGTCTACCTCACGTCCGAAGCGCACTTCTCGAGCGCGAAGGCCGCGGGCATCGTCGGCGTCACCGCGCGCACCGTGGCCGCCGACGCCGATCGCCGGATGGACCCCGACGGCCTGCGGGCCGCGCTCGCCGCGGACCGCGCCGTCGGGCTCGAGCCGTTCTGCGTCGTGGCGAGCGCCGGCACGACCGGGACCGGCGTGATCGACCCGCTCGACGAGATCGCGCGGATCGCCGCCGAGCAGGAGCTCCACCTCCACGTCGACGGCGCCTACGGGGCGCTCGCGGCAGCCGACCCCGCAAGCGCCTGCCGGTTCGCCGGCATCGAGCGGGCGGACAGCCTCGCGCTCGACGCGCACAAGTGGCTCGCCGCGCCGATCGACTGCGGCGCGCTGCTGCTGCGCGACCCCGCGGCCGCCGCCCGCGCGTTCGGCTCGGGCGCCGGCGACTATGTGCGCGTGATGGCCGAAGACGAGCGCGAGGCGTTCGCGTGGTGGGGCCACGGCATCGAGCTGAGCCGCCGGTTCCGCTCGCTCAAGCTCTGGATGATGCTGCGCTACTACGGCGCGCGCCGCATCGGGGCCGCGATCGCGCAGGACATCGCCCTGGCCGCGGAGCTCGCGGACCTGGTGCACAAGAGCGACGACTTCGAGCTCCTCTCAGGCCCGCACCTGAGCATCTGCTGCTTCCGCCACCTGGTGCCGGGCGCGACGAACGCCGAGCTCAACGCCCACAACGAGCGCGTCCTGACCGCGCTGCAGCGAGACGGCCGCGTCTACCTCTCGAACCTCACCCTCGACGGCCGCTTCGCGCTGAGGGCTTGCATCACGAACTTCCGCACCACGCGCGCCGACATCGAGCGCACCCTCGCCGTCGTGCGCGAGCTCGCTCAGACGGACGTGTAGTCGAACGTCGACTCGTAGCCGCAGCGCGCCTTCATCTCGAAGCACAGCGGCCCGTCCTGGACGCGCATCTCCTCGCAGACGACCTCGGTCCCCGCGCGATGGTGGCCCGGGATCACGCAGGTCACAGGATCCTGGTCGGCGACGGCGTCGCGCACGCGGACGGTCACGTCGTCGCGCACGCGAAACCAGCCGCGCGCCGGGGTGTGGTCGATCTCGATCGGCGCGGGCCCCCATCCGAGGAAGTCCGCCGGCTTCCAGACCCACGGGCACTGCTCCTGCGGCGTCCCGCCGAGCTTCCCGGTCAGGATCGCCGCGAGCGCCTCGCGCTGGCGGTCGTCGCCGCGATCGTCGACGTACAGCCGGAACAGCCACGGCGACCCGTCCTCGTCGTCGTCGTAGCGAAACACCAGCACCGCGGCCAGGCCGGCCAGGTCGACGTCGCCCGCGCGGCCCTCCCGCACGACCCAGGACAGCGCGCCGACGCACACGCCGAACGTCGAGCGCCCTCCGTGGATCCCGCCCACGCGCCGGCACGGGCAGATCGCCTCGCAGTTGCACGCCTCGAGGTAGCTCCCGGCGATGGACCACGGCAGGAACTCGTCCACGTCGAGGCGAGCCTCTCACAACTTCACCCCCTGCGGATGATGTCCGGCGCCGCGGAGGGGCCGAAAATCGCGCGATCAGGCTTCATGCCCCGCACGTCGCCCGCCAGGACCTCGTTCGCCTCGCGACGTTCTGGCTGCGCCCTGCCTTCGTGCTGCGCGTGATCAACCGCTTCCAGAAGGTCGCCGGGTTCGACCGCGCGATCGCGCTCGCGTCGAGCGCGCTCACCGCGCTGATCCCGCTGGCGATCATCGGAAGCATCGTGCGCCAAGCGCTCGGCGGCGCGGACACCGCGCAGCGGATCATCGACCGCTACGGCCTCACCGGCGGCGGCGCGGAGGCGGTGCGCGACATCTTCGCGCCGCCGTCGGGAACGACCACAAGCCTTGGCATCGTCGGGGTGTTCTTCCTGCTGATCGCGGTGCTCAGCTTCACGCGCGGCATGCAGCGCCTGTTCGAGCAGACCTGGGAGCTCAAGCCGCTGAGCGTTCGCAACACCGTGAACGGGCTGTTGTGGATCGCAGGGCTCGGGCTCTACGTGTCCCTGACGAGCGTCCTGCACGCGCTGTTCGGCCGCAGCAAGCTCGAGCTGAGCTCGAACCTCCTGACGATGCCGCTGTCGGCCGCGTTCTTCGTCTGGAGCGGTTGGGTCCTGAGCGCGAAGCGGATCGCCAGACGCGACCTCGTCGCGTTCGGCGTCGTCGCGGCCATCCTGAGCGGCTGCTACGCGATCGGCGCCACGGTCTACGTGCCGCACCTGTTCGACACGTACGCCACGCGCTACGGCGTGATCGGCGCCGTCTTCGCGATGATCTCGACGCTGTTCTGCGTGATGGTGGTGATCGTCGGGTCCGCCGCGGCGGGGCGGGAGGTCCACGACGAGCTGGCGAAGATCCGCCGTGGCGAGCAGCCGCCCGAGGACGAGATCAGACGCGAGTGGGACGAGGTGATCGCCGAGGCGCGATCGCGCTGGAACGTCGCGCGCGAGCAGTTCGAGGAGCGCCGCGCCCGGCGCCGCGAACGCAAGGCCAGATGATCTAGCCGCAGCTGAACTTCGCGAACGTCTGCTGGTAGGCGGTCGCAAGCTGCTGCAGCGCCGCCTTGGCCTGCGATCGCGCCTGGCTGAGCGACGTGCTCTTCACCAGCGACGACGCGATCTCGTTGACCTTGCTGACGAACTCCTGGTTGGCCTGCTGGAGCTCGCTCTTGCGGCCCGAGCTCAGATCGCCCGACGAGTCCTTGATCTGCTTGAGGTCGTCGTCGATCGCCTTGAGGCTGGTCTGCACCTGGTTGACCGTCGCGGTCGACAAGGTGAGTCCCTTGAGCGTGTCGACCTGCTTGGCGATGTCGTCGCGCGCGCTGCAGACCTGAGCCTGGGCCTTGTCCTGCTTGGACTTGCCGCCACCGCCGCCGCATGCAACCACGGCAAGCGCCAGGAAAACGGCGACGAGGACGGCGACGGGCCTCATGCCGCCACTCTCTCACGTTCGGCCGACTCCGGCAGGAGGAGGGCCGCGCCGGCGAGGAAGCACAGGGCGCCGACGGTCGTCCCCGCGTTGGCGATCGCCGCGCTCACCGGCTCGTCGGTCGAGGGCACGATCAGCGAGGTGACCGCGGACACGCCGAACGCGATCGAGCCGAGCATGTTCAGCGCGGCGATCCACCACGACCGCGTCCGGTCCTTGAAGCACAGCCACGCGTGGCAGACCTCCGCATAGGCGAGCTCGCTCGCGACGAGGAAGCAGATCGACCCCACGATGTCGGGTGTCCAGACGCGCAGCAGCTCCTGCCTCGTGGTGAGCCCCTCCTGCATCCCGGCGAACGTGTTCACGTTGAAGAACAGTGTCCCGACGAACTGGATCGCCGCCGCCAGCCAGTCGATCCGCTTGGGCTCCCACGACCACCAGCGGTGAAAGGCGGCGCGCGTGAGGTGCTCTGGCCCGCGCTCGACGTTGATCGCCTCGTGGAACTGCAGGCCCGCCGCCGTCGTGAAGAACAGCGACCCAACGAAGAACGTGACGCCGATCGCCGGTCGCGGAGCCGACGCCCACTGCGACGCGATCGCCGCGACGGCGAAGCAGGACGACCCGATCCCGAACAGCACGCCCATCCACCAGCCCATGCGGTCCGGCCGCCACCAGACGCCGGTGCGGACGGTGTGCGCCCGCGCGGGAACCTCAGCGTAGCTGCGCATGCGCGCGATCGTCGCGGGGCGCCGGGTGCCAGTCATCACCCGTCGCGAGTGATGACCCGACGCCTCGGCGCCCGCACGATGCGCCGATGCGCCTAGGACTCGCCGTGCTCGTGACGCTCGTCGCGGCCGCTCCCGCGACCGCCTCGACTCCGATCAACTACGGCCCGATCTCGCACAAGGGCCTGAAGAACCAGGGCGCGGCGCCGACCGGGCTGAAGCTGTCGCTGCAGATCGGCCTCATCGCCGACCAGTCCGGGATCTCGAACGCCGTCAAGGCCGCCAGCGACCCGTCGTCGTCGAGCTACGGCAAGTACCTGTCGCTGTCGACGCTACAGAGCAAGTACGGCGCGTCCTCGTCCAGGCGCAACGGCGTGGTCAACGCGTTCAAGAAGTACGGCGTCACGGCCAAGATCGACGTCACGCATCTGCGGTCGTTCGCGACGATCACCATCAAGAACGCCCAGAAGATGTTCGGCGTCAAGTGGGACCTCTACGCGACGGGGCAGCCGAACGAGTCCGTCGCACTGCCGGTCAGCACGCCGAAGGCGCCGTCGGGCATCAACGGCAACGTCGACACGATCGCGGGCGTCCGGCTGGACGTCACGCAGCACGCGTCGCGGGCGGGCGTCAACGGCGGCACGCCGACCCGGACCGGGACGATCGCGCCGGGCTGCGCGACCAGCAGCTTCCCGTCGGCGGTGACGTCGGACCAGGGGCTGTTCCCAAACGAGATCCTCACCGCGTACGGGATCGACACGCTGCAGGCCGCGGGCCTGCGCGGTCAGGGTTCGCATGTGGCGATCGTGGGGGAGGCGCCGACGCCGGCGAGCGACGTCAACACCTACCGCGACTGCTTCGGCTTCCAGGGCACCGGGCTGTCGATCCACAACGCCGGGAGCATCCAGCCGATCCTCGAGAGCTCGCTCGACGCGATGACCGTCTCGATGGTCGCGCCGAATCTGTCGGCGTTCGACCTCTGGGTGCACCCGATCAACGAGTCCGAGGACGACGGCGACGTCCTCGGGTTCCTGCAGCTGCTCGCGCAACCGCTGCAGGCGACCGAGAACGGCGCGCACCTGCCGGACGTGATCTCGGTGTCCTACGGCGTCTGCGAGCCCACCGTCAAGCCCTACTCGGCGTCGCGCACGCTCGTGGAGCGCCAGCTCGCCGCCTCGGCGTCACTGGGGATCACCACCGTCGTCGCGGCCGGTGACAGCGGCTCCTCGGCGTGTGCGCACGGCGTCCCGGCGAGCCAGCTGACGAGCGCCGACAAGCAGCAGGCGGCGTCATGGCCGGCCACGTCGCCGTGGGTGCTCGCGGTCGGCGGGACGAACCTCACGCTCACGCCGGCCAACGCGATCGACTCCAGCGGCGTCTGGAACGACACCGCGTACGCGTTCCCGTTCACCGAGACCGCCGGCGGCGGGGGAGGGGTGAGCACGTTCATCAAGAGGCCGTGGTGGCAGCCGGCGACGCCCGCGCAGTCGACCTACCGGATGGTTCCCGACGTGGCGGCGTTCGCGGATGCGACGCCGGGGTACGCGATCGTGTGCTCGCCGGGCGTGCAGAGCTGTCCGAGCTCGTCCGGACAGACGATCACGTTCGTCGGCGGGACGAGCGCGGCCACGCCGCTCGTCGCAGGGATGATCGCGCTGTGGGATCAGCAGGCGCGCAACACGGGCCTCCCGCGACCGGGGTTCGTCGCCCCGCTGCTGTACACGCTGAGCAACGCGCCGGGCGCGTTCCTCGACATCGCGGAAGGCAACAACGTCGTCTTCCCGGGGGTCGCCTGTTGCACGGCGGGACCGGGGTTCGATCTCGCCTCCGGGCTCGGCTCGCCGATGGCGGCGGCGATCGCATCGCTGCTGGCACACTGAGAGGGGTGTCCACGCCTGAGCTCCGCGTCGCCGATGACGACCGGGA
>VAYD01000138.1 GCA_005883905.1 Actinomycetota bacterium | reverse complement strand
TCTCGTGCTCGTCATAGTCGCCGCGCTCGCGCGCCGCCTGCAGCTCGAACAGCCCTGCCTCGATCCCCGACTCGTCGTAGAGCTCGAGCTCTGCCTGCTCGCGCAGCTTCTCCGCGATCCACATCGTGCTTCGGACCGGCGCGAGCGGCAGCGTGAGCAGCCCGGTGAACAGGCCCATCAGGCCGCCTCCGCTGCCAGCTCGGCGTCGGCGAAGCTGTAGGGCGCCAGCGGCCCGACGTAGCGAACCGCAACGCGATCGCCGAGCTCGTCGATCAGGGCGGTCACCGCCGCGCTGAACTCGTCGAGCCGCTCGCGCTCGACCAGGAACGCGAGGTTGAACGCGGCGTCGGGCGTCCCCAGGCCCTCCGACCGCGCGGCGACCGCGAGCGGCTCGAGGCGCGCGACTGCGCGCGCAGCATCTTGTTCGCGCCGGCGCTCGACCTCGACGGCGACGAGCTCGCCGAGGCGGATGCGCTCGTAGTAGCCGGCGTCCTCTGGCAGGCTCTCGATCCGGTTGCGCAACGCGGCCACCTTCGGCGAAGCCGCGACGACGCCGCGCAGCAGCTCCTCCTGCTGGTAGATCCCCTTGACGACGACCTGCACCCGGCCCGTGAGCTCCTTCAGCAACGTGGCGAGATGCTCGGCGTTGGCGGCCAGCAGATCGGTGCGCACGGCAGCGTCGTCCTCCATCACCGTGCCGAAGCGAACCGGCAGCACGGTCGCGTGCGCGGACACGGCCTCCAGCACGCGCCAGTGCGCGCGCACCTCGCGCGCCGCGGCCAGCGCACCACCGGCCACGTCGCTGACGAGCGCGGCGAGGTCGCCCTCGCACACGCCGCGCACCGGCGAGCCCTCCACGCCGGTGCGCGACACGGAGGCCGCGTCGGCGGCTGCCACCACCCCGTACACGTAGACGGCGCCGTCGCTCACTTCTTGCTGTTCCCCGAGCCGGCGCGCGACCGCGACGAGCGTGAGCGCGACGAGCCCGACGAGGAGGACGACCGGCTCGTCGACCTGCTTGTGCTGCGGCGGCGCTGCTTGCCGTCGCCGCTGCCCTTGCTGTCGTCGTCCTCGTCCTCGTCCTCGTCGCCGAAGATCTTCTCCTTCACGCCTTCGAGCGCGCCCTTGGTCTTGGACTTCGCGCCGCCGGAGGTGATCGAGTCCATCAGCTCAGGCAGGCCCTGCGAATCGTCGTTGTTGGCGATGTCCAGGCGGTTGACCGCCTCGGCGAAGCGCAGGTACGTGTCGACGCTGGCGATCACGATGCGCGCATCGATGGTCAGGATCTCGATCCCGATCAGCGAGACGCGGACGTAGGCGTCGATGACGATCCCCTTGTCGAGGATCACCTCCAGCACGTCCGCGAGGCCGCTCGGCCGCGGACGCTCGATATAGCCCCTGGGGGTCGACCTCGGTTGTGTTGCTACTGCGGCCATGCAGTCACTCCTCCATTGCTGTGTGGATCAGGTCTCGCCGGTCTGTTCTGTCGGCAGCGGTTCCTCGGGCTCGCCGAGCATCCGGCTGCGGATGTAGGACCGGTTCTTGGCCAGTGCCCTGGAGATCTCGGTCTTGCGGATCCCGTGCAGGTAGCCGATCGCCCAGTCGAGCTGCCCCAGCGCGTCCTCGGCCGCGCGGCGGTACATCTCCTCGTCGCGGCCCGCGCCGTTCGTCCGCTTGGCGGGGCTGCGGCTGCGGCTGGTGGTACTGCGACGGCTGGTCTTGGTCTGCGCCATGGCTTACCTCCGGCTGCCCGCCTTGGAGCGCGGCGGCTTGGGCGGGCGGTCCTCCGGGTGCAGGTCTTCTTCGTCCTCGGACGTGAGCTCGAGCTCCGGCTGCTCCTCGTCCTCTTCGTCCTCTTCGTCGAGCTCGTCCTCGTCGTCGAGCTCCTCTTCGTCGTCGAGCTCGTCCTCGTCGTCCTCTTCGTCCTCGTCCTCTTCGGCCTCGTCGACGGGCTCCTCATCCTCGTCCTCGGCCTCGGGCTCCTCCTCTTCGTCGAGCGGCTCTTCGTCGAGCCCCGCCTCGTCTACCAGCTCCTCCTCGTCGAGCTCCGGCTCTTCGACGTCCACCTCGTCGTCCAGCCAGCCGGCGTCGGCGAGCCGGTCGCGCACGCGATCCGGGATGTCGCGCAGCCCGTCAAGGCTCGGCAACGGCATCAGCCGCAGCGGGTTCACCCGCGGCGCCTTCGACGCGGCAGCGCGCGCGGCGACCGCAAGCGCGGCGCCCGCGGCAACCGCCTTGACGGTTGAGCCGCGCTTGCGGCGTGGCTGGCCGTCGTCCAGCGCCGCCTCGAGCGCCGACGATGCGATCTTGCTCACATCGACGCCCATGGCTCAGGCGCGCAGGACGCGGTAGGTCAGGACCGCCGCGGTGGCACCGGCGACCGACGCAGCAAGCGCTGCCCGTGGCGGCGACGGGCGCTTGCCCTTCGCGCGGTCCGCCGCGACACGCTTGATGAACGCGGGCATCTCAGGAGCGCGAGCCGCTCTTCTTGCGGCCGTTGGACGCCGAGCTGCGGCTGCTGCGCGACGCCGAGCTGCGACCGTTGGAGGACGACGACCGGCTGCGCGACGACGACGAGCCGCTGCTCGCGCGCGACGTCGAGCGGCTGCCGCTGCTGCGCGAGGTCGAGCGGCTGCCGCTGCTGCGCGAGGTCGAGCGGCTGCGCGCGCGCTTGACCTTGCCCTCGTCGATGGTCCCACGCCAAGCGCCGTGCTCCTCGTCGGCCATCATCACGTGGGCCTTGAAGCGGTGCATGTCGGCGCGCACGGCGCGCTTGATGTGGCGCATGCCGCGCGCGGCCTTCTCGACGAGCGAGCCGGGCTGCACGTCCATGTTCAGCTCGATCCGCGTCAGCCGCGGGGCGACCTCGTGGAACGTGACGACGCCCGTGTGCGTCATGCCCTCGACGACCTTCCACTTGATCCGCTCGTCCGGGCGCTGCTCCTCGATCTCGACCTTGAACTCCTTGGACTTGCCCCAGATCTTGGCCTTGAAGGTGAGGTGGGTGTCGTCCTCCTGGCTGACGCTCTGCAGCCGGTGCATGAACTCCGGCCACTCCTCGAACTGCGTCCACTCGTTGTAGGCCGTCTTGACCGGGACGGGCACGTCCATCGACTGCTGGATGGGCATCCGCCGGCCCTTGCCGACGCCCGGCTCGCCCTTGTCCTTGCCGCCGCCGAACGGGAGCGCGTCCTTCGCGCCCTGCTTCGCCTTGTCCCTGACGCCGCCCTCGAGCTTCTCCTTCGCCTTGGAGATCGGATTGGACCCGTTGCTCGAGCCGCTCGCCAGGTTCTTTGCGCCCTTGAACGCGATCGGCGCCAGCGAAGCCAGCCCCGCTCCGGCCGCGAGCCCCCGGCCGCCGGACAGGCTGAGCCCGTTGCCCCGTTTCTTGTTGTTGGCCGCAACAGACTGCACGGTCTCCCGTGCGACACGGCCGATCGCCGTGCCAATCAGATCGCCGACGTCCTTCGCCATCTTGTCCTCCGAAATCTCTTCGTTCCCGGGGAATGGCTACCGCGCGGCACTTTCTACCTAAACATGGTGCAACGCGAGCAAGAGTTTCGACGGCTCGCGGAACGTGGAGTCCGCGAAGGCCGGCCGGTAGTCGAAGCCGAGGCGATCGAGATACCCGCTCGTGACGAGGTCGAGCAGGTCGTGATCATGCGCGCGGACCGCGTCGGCGCCGTCGGGATTGCCGATGCACGGCTGCGAGACGACGTGCTCGGGACGTGGCAGTTCGGGGACCTCGAGCCGCGGCTTGTGGCGCCAGTCGAACGAGCGCCCGACGTTGTTGGCGTACTGCACGCGCGTGTTCAGCGGCGCGACCCCGAAGCGGGAGCAGATGAACTTCAGGATCGACTCGCATCCGTGAACAGCGCGCCGCGCTTGAACTGCGGCGACCCCATGAACGCGTGCACGACGTCGGCCATGAACGCCTGGCCGGCGCGCACGTCGCCGTGCGGATGCTCGTCCCCGCTGAGCCCGGGGCCCTCGCCGACGCTGCCGGCGAAGTTCGGGTCGATGTAGCTGACGCGCGGCAGCGTCCCGCTCGCGCAGCGTTCGTAGTACTCGGCGATCGAGCCCGAGCCCTGCAGCCGGTCGACGCCCCAGAGCGCGCTGACCGGCACGTCGTTGAAGAAGTAGCGGTTGGAGACACCCGCCTTGTCGAGCGCCGCGAAGAGCGTGTTGTCAGGGAAGCCGGTCGTGTGCGGCGTCTGCGGCGGCAGCGCGTTGTCGCGGTTGCCGTAGGACTCGCCTGCCCACATGTACTCGCGGTTGGGCAGCGTCGACCCCATCAGCGAGCAGTGGAAGCGGTCGAATGTCGTGAAGGTCTTGGCGGCGTCCTGGATGAAGCCCAGGTCGCCCTCGGCGTAGTAGGAGATCGAGAAGACGTCGTTGTCGCCCGAGCGCAGGAAGCCGTCGCACGCGCCGCCGTCGAACTGCGTGCGCCCGCCGTCCCATGAGTGGTCGGGGTCCGGGTGGCCGCAGCCCTGGAAGTCGGGCGTCAGCCGCTGCGTCCCGTGGACGACGCCGTCCTTGTCGGTGTAGTGCAGCCCCGCCTGATGGCCGTCGGCGTCCGGCATCCACCCGAGGTAGTGGTCGAACGACCGGTTCTCCATCATCAGCACGACGATCGTGTCGACCGGGATGTTGCGCGGCGCGGGCAGGAACCGCCGGCGCTGATGGCGCGCCGCCTCCGCGACGAGCGTGTCCGCGGGCAGCACCGTCGCGAGCGAGGTCGCAAGCCCCGCGGTCATCGCGGTGCGCTGCAGGAACTCCCGGCGGCGAAGGAGCTCGTCCTCGTGCACGACAGGCACGGTAGCCCGCCGATGCACCGAAATGTCGCAGTCAGGTGAACGTCAGCGGGCGGCCGTCGAGCGACCCGGGCGGCGGCACGACCTCGCGACCGTCCGGCAGCGCCTCGAGCTGCGGCCCGCCGACCTGCGGCCACGGCTCTTCGGAGCGCGTCTGCATCAGATCGGCCGCGGTGTGGGCGAGCGCGAGCTGCGTGTGCTCGGAGCCCTCGCCGCGCACACGGCGCGCAAGCCCGCGCAGCGCCGCGGCCGCGATCCGGTACCCGGTCGCATGGTCCAGTGCCTGGACCGGCAGCGCGCCGGGCGTCCCGTCTTCGCTGCGCAGCGCGTCCGCAATCCCGGTCGCCGCCTGCACCAGGCTGTCGAACCCGCGCCGCGTGCCCCACATCCCGTTGGTGCCCCACGCCGACAGCTGGATCACAGTCAGGTGCGGATGGCGTTCCGCGAGCGCGTCGCCGTCCAGGCCGAATGCCGCGAGCGCCCCAGGGCGATAGCCGTGGACGACGACTTCGAACGCATCGAGCTCGTCCGCACGCAGCGGATCGGCGCGCAGGTCGCGCTCCACGAGCCGCTTGCCGACCACGCCGTCGGCGACCTGCAGCGGCAGCTCGGGCATCGCCGGCGGGTCGATGCGCAGCACGTCGGCGCCGAGCGCGCCGAGGTAGCGGCTGCCGACTGGGCCTGCGATCACGCGCGTGAGGTCGAGCACGCGGACGCCGCTGGCCGGCAGGTCGCCCGGGGGCGGCAACGGGCGCGCCCGGCCGTCGACGACGCGCACCTGCTCACGCGCGACCGGCTGCCACTTCTGCGCGCTGCGCACCGCGGCGGCGCAGCCGCCGGCGGCGAAGATCGCGTCCTCGAGCTCGACCGCCTGCCAGCCGCGCGCCGCGCCGATCGGGTCGTCCTCGCCGAGCACGCGCAGCAGCGCCGCTCGGTGGTGCGGGTAGTTCGCGTGGGTGCGCAGCCAACCGTCGGCGGTTGGCACGAAGCGCGACAGCTCGGCGAAGCCGGACACGCCCTCCAGCCCGGGCGCCCGCAGCCGCCGCTCGCTCTCGAACGCCGCGACGACCTCGTCGTCGCTCAGCCCGACCTCGGGCCGCGGCAT
>VAYD01000528.1 GCA_005883905.1 Actinomycetota bacterium | reverse complement strand
CCGGATGGAGGGCACGACCTACGGCGACGTGCCGCTCAACGCCGAGCTCAAGCTCGAGGTCTGGGACAGCCCGAACAGCGCCGGGGTCATCACCGACGCCATTCGCTGCCTGAAGCTCGGGCTCGATCGAGGGCTGAAGGGCACGCTCGTCGCGCCCTCGAGCTACTTCATGAAGAGCCCGCCCCAGCAGATCCACGACGACATCGCGTTCAACCGCGTCGAGGCGTTCATCCGCGGCGAGGACAACGAGACGCTCGTCGGGACCGAGGCGCCGCAGAAGCGGCAGCTCCGCAAGCTCGCGAGCCGCGCCGACAGCCCGGCCGAGGCCGCGGTCAAGGGCGGTCGCGCCAAGGCGGCGGCCGGCGCGTGAGCCCAGTCGCCGTGCACGATCGGAAGGGTCTCGGCGCGCCTGTCGCGCGCACGGGCCGGGGCCCTCGGCCGATCGAGAAGGCCGCGATCTACGCCTACCGGGCGGGCGCCTGGCTCATGGGTCGGCTGCCCGTGCCGGTGGCGCGCGGGATCGTCAGCGTGCTGCTCCAGGTGTCGTTCCTGCTGTGGCCGAAGAAGCGCCGCTTCGTGAACGACAACTTCGCACACATCCTCGGCCGGCCCGCAGGCAGCCTGGAGGTGCGACGGAAGGCGCTCGCGGCGTATCGCTCGTACGCTCGCTACGTCGTCGAGCTGATGCGCCTGCCTCGGCTGAGCAATGACCAGGCCGCGGCGCTGGTCGACACCTCGACGCTGCTGCCCCTCGAGGCGTACTGGAAGGCGAGCGGCAGGGGCCTGATCCTGACATCGGCCCACATCGGCAACCTCGAGGGCGTGGCCCGGGGCATCGCCCGGCACGGCTGGCCGATCGACGCGATCGCGGACGACTCGAGCTTCCCCGAGCTGTTCGACCACCTCCGGACGCAACGGGCCGACTGGGGCGTCGACCTCATCCCGTGGCGCAACCTGCGCCAGCTGTACGGCGTGCTGAAGCGCAACGAGATCCTGGCCCTGATCATCGACTGGGGCTACCGGCCCGACGACATCCCGGTGCGCATGTTCGGGTCGTGGACGACGCTGCCCGCCGGCCCGGCCGCGCTCGCCGCGAAGACGGGTGCCTCGATCGTCCACATCGCGATCCGCCGCTCGGACGACGGCAGGCGGTTCCTGGTCACCTACAGCGATCCGATCGTCGTCGCGTCCGCCGAGCCGGCCGAGATCCAGCGCGCGACCCAGGCCGTTGCCGACGGTACAGCTTCAAGCCACTGTGGCCCGCGACGCAGGCGGAGCAGGCGGCCCTGGCAGAACGGGCCGCGCTGGTGCCCGTCGGCTCATGACCGAGGGGCGGCCCGCCCGCACCATCGCCCGGCGCCTTCGGGCGCGCGCCGTCGTGGCCGCATCGTGGCTCGCGTGCCGGGTCCCGGAGCGTCCGCTGCTCGCCCTCGCGGATTTCCTGGGCGAGGTCTGGTACCGCCTCGCCTCCGATCGGCGCCGTCGCGCGCGGCGCAACCTGGCGCGGGTGACCCGCTGGCTCGCCGCCCACGAGCTCGCCTCCGAGGCTGCGCGCGCCGCCGCCCGCGACCCACGCGCGCTGAGCGACCTCGTGCGCGACGCGTTCCGCCACTCGGTCCGCTACTACGTGCAGTTGGCGCGGGCGCCGATCGTCGATCGGGGCTACCTCGACCGCTGGCTGGTCTTCGACAACGAGGCCGAGGTGAACGCGGCCCTGGACGCGCCCGGCGGCAAGCTGTTCGTCGGGCTGCACATCGGCTGGTTCGAGCTGCCCGCGCTGGTCGCGGCGGCGCGCACCGGGCGGCCGGCCGTGGTCCCCTCGGAGACGATCGCCGACCCGGCGTTGCAGGCCTACCTCGTCCGCACGAGGCGCCGGCTGGGGCTGGAGCTGGTCGAGCTCGCGTCGGCCAAGCGACTGCTCAAGGCTGCGCTGGAGCGGGGTGAGACGGTCGGGCTGCTCGGCGACCGCGACATCACGGGCGGGGGCATCGACACCGAGCTGTTCGGCGCGCCGGCGCCGCTCGCCGCGGGCCCGGCCCTGCTCGCCCTCGACACCGGCGTCACGCCCTATGTCTTCGGTGTGTGGCGCGAGGCGAGCGGCGTCTATCACGCCCGCGCCGAGCAGGTCCCGTTCCCGGCAGATGGATCGCGCCGCGAACGGGTCACCGCGTACCTGCAGGCGGAGGCGCGCGCCTTCGAGCGGTTCGTCGCCGCCGCTCCCGAGCAGTGGCTGGCCGTGTTCCATCCGATCTGGCCCGATCTCGAAGCAGCGCCGGTCGCGGAGGATGCCCGCCGCGCCCGCGACGAGGCCCTCGCCCGCGAGGCCGCCCGATGACAGAGCGCCTGGG
>VAYD01000527.1 GCA_005883905.1 Actinomycetota bacterium | reverse complement strand
GGCGCCTCGGCGAGGATCCCGAGCCAGCTGAACGGATAGACGAAGTCGTACTCGGCGTGGCCGGGCAGCGCGCGCCGGCTGACGCCATGAAAGCCGTCGCAGCCGGCGATGAAGTCGCACCGCAGTTCGCCGCCGCCCCAGATGATCGTGCCCCGTTGCGGATCGACGGACTCGACCTCGGCCTCGAAGTGCACGGGCACGCCGCGCTCGAGCAGCGCCGCGATCTCGTCCTTCACGACCTCCTGCTGACCGTAGATCGTGATCTTGCGCCCGGTCAGGCGCAGCATGTCGACGTGAAAGACGCGATCGGAGAAATGCAGGTAGACGCCGGTGTGGTCGAGTCCCTCGCGTGCGAGCCGTTCGCCGACGCCGACCGTGTGGAGCAGGTCAACCGTGTTCTGCTCGAGCAGGCCCGCGCGCACGCGCTGCTCGACGTGGGCGCGGTCGCGTGCCTCGAGCACGACGCAATCGATCCCGGCCTGCTGCAGCAGCAGGGCGAGCGTCAGGCCTGCCGGGCCGGCGCCCACGATCCCGACCTGGGTGTGCATGCTTCACGGTATGTATACCGGCGATCCGCCGTACGACTTCCCCGAGTACAAGTCCACGGCGCTGCGCCATCCCAAGCACCCGCTGATCGCGGTCGGTCCCGAGCGCGGCGGCCCGGCGCTCGCGCATCTGCGCCCGGGCGAGCTCTCGAATGACCTGACGAAGGACGGTCCGGTCGGGGAGCGGATCACGGTCGGCGGCCGACTGCTGGACTCCGGCGGGCGCCCGATCACGGATTCGCTCGTCGAGATCTGGCAGGCCAACGCGGCCGGCCGCTACCGCCACAAGGGCGACAACTGGCCGGCGCCGCTTGATCCGAACTTCCAGGGCGGCGGGCGCACGGTGACCGACGGCGAAGGCCGCTACTCGTTCGTGACGATCAAGCCGGGCCCGTATCCCTGGGGCAACCACCCCAATGCCTGGCGGCCGGCGCACATCCACTTCAGCGTCATGGGCCGCGCATTCGACGAGCGCCTCGTGACGCAGATGTACTTCCCGGGCGATCCGCTGTTCAGGGATGACCCGATCTTCAACTCCGTGCGCGACCCGAAGCTGCGCGAGCTGATGATCAGCCGCTTCAGCATGAACGCGAGCCAGGAGAACTGGGCGCTGGCCTACGAGTTCGACATCGTCGTCGACCGGATCCCGTATGAGTGAGCGAAAGGCCAGTACTCCCTCACAGACCGTCGGGCCCTTCCTGGCGATCGGGATGCCGTGGGAGGACGGTCCTGTCGCGGATCGCGACGGCGTGCGGATCTCCGGCCAGGTGTTCGACGGCGCAGGCGAGCCGATCCCGGATGCCCTCGTCGAGACCTGGCAGCCCGAGCCCGCGGCGTTCGCCCGCTGCGCGACCGACACCCTACGTCGCTGTCCATGTCTTCGCGCGGGGCCTGCTGCGCCACCTCACGACCCGTATCTGCTTCGAAGAATCGACGGTGCCGGAGACCGTTCCGGTGGACCGGCGTGACACGCTGCTGCCCGAGGAGACCGACGATGGCTACCGATTCGACATCCGGATCCAAGCCCACCCACCCGACCGGGAGACCGTCTTCTTCGACCTCTGAGCTGTTCGGCGGGCTCTATGCGCGCGGGGACGTCGCCGCCGCCGTCAGCGACCAAGCCTGGGTGCAGGCCATGCTCGACGTCGAGGCCGGGCTGGGCGGCGAGCCACGGCGCGCTGAGGACATCGACATCGCCCGGCTCGGGCGTGACGCGGCCGACCACGCGTCGCCGGTCGTGCCGCTCGCGAAGCTCTTCTCGGAGACGCACAGGGGCGCCACCTCGCAGGACATTCTCGACACAGCGATGATGCTCGTCGCCAAGCGCGCGCTCGAGCCGCTTGCCCGCGACGCCGCGGCCGCCGCCGACGCCGCGGCCGCCCTGGCCGACGCCCACCGTGACACGCCGATCATGGGCCGCACGCTCCTGCAGGACGCGTTGCCGACATCGTTCGGGCTCAAGGCCGCCGGCTGGATGGCGGGTATCGACGAGGCGCTCCATGCGGTGCGCGCTGTGCCCTTGGCCGTGCAGATGGGCGGCCCGGTAGGCCACCGCGACCCGGCGGTCGCGGCGCAGGTTGCCGAGCTCCTCGGCCTGCAGGCGCCGCCGCTGGCTTGGCACACGAACCGCGTGCGCCCGGCGGCGCTGGCGAGCGCGCTCGGGCTGCTCGCCGGAGCGCTGTCCAAGCCGGCGCGCGACGTGACCCTGCTCGCTGACGTGCGCGAGGGCGTCCCGGGCCGGGGCGAGTCCTCGGCGATGGCGCACAAGCGCAACCCTGTCGCCGCTGTGTCGGTGCTCGCGTGCACCAAGCGCGTGCCAGGGCTCGTCTCGACGATGCTCGCCTGCATGGAGCAGGAGCTCGAGCGCGCGGCGGGGGCATGGCAAGCGGAGTGGGGCACGATGACCGACCTGCTGCGCCTGACCGGGTCGGCTGCCGCGTGGGCACGTGACATGCTGGAGCACCTCGAGGTCGACTCCGCCGCGACAAAAGCGTCAGACCCGAACGTCGCTCAGCTGATCGACCGCGCGCTCGAGGCGCACCGCGCGTGATCCCGAACCACCAGGTCGAGGGAGCTCCCGATGCGCCGGTGCTGCTGCTCGGCGGCTCGCTCGGCACGTCGCTCGAGATGTGGGACGGGCAGCTCGCCCTCGCGGGCTCGCTACGCATCGTCCGGTTCGATCACCGCGGCCACGGGCAGTCCCCGTCGCCACCGGGCCCATACGAGATCGAGGATCTCGCGCGCGACGTCATCGACCTGATGGACGCCCTCGAGATCGAGCGCGCGTTCTACGCGGGGCTGTCGATCGGCGGCATGCTCGGCATGTGGCTCGGCGCGAACGCGCCCGAGCGTGTCGAGCGGCTTGTCCTGATCTGCACGTCCTCGCAGATGGGACCGGCGACGATGTGGCAGGAGCGTGCCGCGACGGTGCGCGCCGCGGGGACGACGGAGCCGATCGCCGACGCGGTCGTCGATCGCTGGCTGACGCCCGCGTTCGCTAACGAGCACCCGGAGGCACGGGCGCGCCTGCGCGCGATGCTCGTGTCAGCCGACCCGCAGGGCTACGCCGCTTGCTGCGGTGCGATCGAGCGCATGGACCTGCGCGGCGAGCTG
>VAYD01000102.1 GCA_005883905.1 Actinomycetota bacterium | reverse complement strand
CGGGACCGGACTCAAGGCGGACACCGGGGCTGTGATGCATGGCGATAGCGTTGGTCACGACCTCCCGGCTGTCGGCGGGCACTCCGTGACGGTCGGCGAACTCGCGGACCAGCGCCGCGCTACGCACGGTGAAGTCGACGTGCGGGACGGGGCTTGGGAGCCCAGTGTCGTGGAACATCGCCGCGAGGTACAGCAACTCACGGTCAAACGAGATCCCGCGTCGTGCGGCGATGGCAGCTGCCCAGGCGTAACAGCGATGGGCGTGGTTGCGCAGCACCGGTGTGAGGAGGTCGTCGGCGGCCTCCTGCGCGTCTTGGGCCAGCGACGAGTCCGGGGGCGCAAGGCGCGCCGGTTCGATGGTGGCGCGGCGACCCGAATGCACGCGCAGGGCCATCGCCAGCAGGCCGGCCAGGATGGCGAGTTCTCCGCGCAGCAGCGGCCCGGCCAGCGTCACGCACTCGCGGGCGGTCAGCACGCCGCCGGTGCGCTCGGTCCATCCGATGGACCCGAGCGGGTCGCTGGAGCCTGCGCGGCCGCCGGAATCGGCGGTGGTGGTCGTGGATATCGGTCGCATCTAGGCGGACGATCGTCCGGGTGCCGGCGGCGTGAACATGCCCGGCAGCATCCGCCGCCAGTGCTCGCGAGTAATGGCGAGTGTGGCTGGCCAGAAGCCGGCGCGCGGCACCGCCTGCCACAGCTCCCGCTTCAGCCAGGACCGCGGGATGCCAAAGCGCATAAGCTCGGGCAGCACCTCAACGAGATCGGACCGCCGGACAAGCTCGACCTCGTTGGGCATCCACCACCGCGACGTGAGGGCGTGGTGCTGCTCGCACGCGTCGACGCAGGTTCGCAGCCGATCCTCACTCCACCCCAGCGGCTCAAGCGTTCGCCGGGCGTAGCGGGCGGAGTCCTTGATGTAGACATCGCCGCTACTGGCGGGGCCGTAGAGACCGCTGTCATGCAGGAACGACGCGCACAGCAGCACCTCCCGGTCATATGCGATCCCGCGGGCCTCGGCGAGGCGCTCAGCGATCAGATACTGGCGCACGGTGTGGCGCTCCATGCCGCCGTCGACCTCGCCGGTGGCCGTGCGCAGCGCTTCAAGCGCCACGGACTCGGACTCGGTGCAGATCAGCTCGTCCGCGCGTCGCCGCGTGTCTCCCCGCACGTCGCGCCATGCGAGTGGCCGACCGTGGCCCGGTCCTCCTGACTGATCGGCCACCGGGCCCTGGGCGGCGGCTGTCATTGCGATGCCTTGCTGAGCCGTTCGGGCAAGAACGGCATTTCTTCGGACGACTGCTGAGCGTTCATCGGCTACGGCTCAACGTCGAAGCTGAACATCATCCCGCTCTCGTGATGCTCGGCGATGTGGCAGTGCGCCATCCAGCGCCCAGGGTTGGTGACCTCGAGCAGGATGTTGATTGTCTCGCCGGTGGTCAGCAGGACCGTGTCCTTCCACATCAGGTTGTCCTCTGGCACGCCGTCACGGTCAAGGACCAGGAAGCGGCCGGCGCCGTGGACGTGGAAGGGGTGGTGCATCGGATGGTCTGAGTCCATCTCGTTGACGAGCTGGATCTTCACCCAGTCCCCGACCCGGAACTTCCAGGTGATCGCGTGGTTCTCGTCGCCGGTGGAACGGTCGATCAGCTTCCAGCGCGTGTTCGCCGGCGTCGTGGTCTTGTTGACCTCGACCATGTCGTCCTCCCACTCGATCCCGCCGGGAGCGTGCGCGTGATCGTGGGTGTGAGCGTCGTCGCTGTGGTCATGGCCGTGAGCGTCATCACCATGGGCGTGGCCGTGCTCGTCACCGTGATGGTGTTCGTGGCCGCCTTCGTGGCTTTGGACCATGCTGGACGGCATGAGCTTCATCCCGCACTCCGGGCAGCGCCCAGGCTCCTCCGAGACCACCTCGGGATGCATCGGGCACGTGTAGCTCTTGGATCCGGCGACCGGCATCAGCTTCATGCCGCACTCGGGGCAGCGCCCGGGCTCGTCTGAGATGACTTCGGGATGCATGGGGCAGGTGTAGCTCTTGGGGGCCGCGACCGGCATCAGCTTCATCCCGCACTCCGGGCAGCTGCCTTCGGCCTCGCTGACGACCTCGGGGTGCATGGGGCAAATGAAGACGACGGGGCCTTCGGGCTCTTCGAACTCCATTTCGGCCACGAAAGCGAGGCTCTTATCTGCCGCCGCTTCGCGGTAAGGCTCGACCTTCTCGCGCAGCTCGCTCCACTCCGGGTTGCTGCGCAGCGTCGCGAAGGCGGCTTCGGGCGCCGAGTCTGTGACGTCCCCCGTGACGTCGACTGCGCCCAGGCGGTAGGTGGTTTCTGGCGTCCGGTGCTCGAGCGCGACTTCGCCCGCGGTGTCGAAGAGCACGTCGACGACGGCGCGTTCTGAGGGCGCCACAATCACCGAGTCGATGAAGGTTTCGCGCTCGCAGCGGCCACTGTCACCGCCCACCAGCTTCATGCGAGCGCCGCTGAAGCCGACGTTGAACACGCGTGTGTTCGCGGTGTTGGTGAAATAGACGCGAACCACCTCGCCGCGCTGCGCGCTCAGCGACAGCTCGGCCTCGCCGGACGCGAGCATCACGTTGCCAAAGCGCCCCATGGCCGCGTAGTTGGTCTCCTCTCGCTGGAACGAGGCGACCTTGCCGTCCTCGATCAGGATGTCGTCGAGCGTGATGGCCAGCTCGCGGTGCGCCGGGGCCCAGTAGTCGGGATCTTGCGGCGTCACGATCAGGTTGCCGTAGAGGCCCATCTCCTGGCCGTAGTCCTCCCGGAGATGCGGGTGGTACCAGTAGATCCCGGGATCGGGACAGTGAACGCGGTAGGTAAAGCTCTCCCCGATACCCATCGGCTTCTGCACCTCGTGGGTGCCGTCGAATTCGTTCTCCAGGCGCAGGCCATGCCAATGGACGGTCGCGTCGAGGTCGCCGCGGTTGGTGACGTTGACCAGGATCTCGCCGCCCTCGGGGGCACGCAGTGTCGGCCCTGGGATTGAGCCGCTGTAGCCGAGCATCCGGATTCGCGTCTCGCCGAGCTGCTTGGCCACGGGCTCGATGCTCATGTCGACTGCTTCGCCGTCGGCCAACTCGACGACGGTCGTGGGCCGGCTCTCAGGTAGACCTGTCGGATCAGTCGGGAAGGTGCTGCTCTCGTGCGGGGATGCCGACGTGTCGTGCTGCATCTCAGTCTCCTTGCCGCGTAGTCACTACCTGCGTGGCCGCGGCGGTCGTGCCATTGGTCGTGCTTGGGCGGGGTGCCGACGCGGCGTACTCGGCGATGCGCTGCGCAACGAACTGGGCGTCGTCCTTCACCCAGCCAAGGAGCGCTGACCCGCGCGTGTATTGCCACGGCATGCCGAGCATGTAGAGCCCGGGGATGTCGGTCTGTCCGCGACGGTGGCTGACGCGTCCGCCTTTGTCGGTGATCGGCGCGTCGATCCACGAGTAGTCGCTGGTGAAGCCGGTGGCCCACACCACGCCCTCCACCTGGAGGTCGCTGCCATCGGAGAACGTGACGGTGCGGCCCGAGGCGCCGGTCGCACGCGGGCGCATCGTGATGCCCTGCCGCTTGGCCTTGCGCGGGCTGGAGCCCACGAGCGTGTCGTCGCGCCCACTTGCGCGCTTGCCGACCTTCGTGTCGACCGACTTGTTGATCAGGCCGGTCTTGGTCAGCCACCAGAACAGGTCCCGGCCCAATAGACGCTGGGGCAGCGGGGCCTGTCGGGTGCCGACTGCGAGGTGCACCTCGCGGTCGGCTGCCAGCTCCTCGGCGATCTGGTAGCCGGTGTTGCCGCCACCGACCACGAGCGTGCGTCCGGACGGCAAATCCGCCGGGTTGCGGTAACGCGTGCTGTGGAACTGCACCACGTCGTCAGACAACGAACTGGCGAAGGCAGGAACCCGCGGCTCCTGAAACGGCCCCGTGGCGACCACCACCTGGCCAGCGAGGACATCGCCACTGCTCGTTTGCAGGACGAAACCATCGCCATCTCGGCGTAGGGCCTGGACATCAGTCTCAAGCCTGACCGGGAGATCGAAGGTCTGCGCGTATGCATCGAGATAGGTCGCGACCTCATCACGGCTGGGATAGCCGTCAGGCGCTCCAGGGAACGCACGGCCCGGGAGGCTGTCGTAGCGCCGCGAGGTGAAGAGCTTCAGCGAATCCCAGCGCCCGCGCCATTGCTGCGCGACGTGCTCGGCGCGCTCCAAGATCACGAAGTCGCGTTCCTGCTGACGCAGGAAATAGCCGATGGCGAGGCCTGCCTGTCCCGCGCCGACAACAGCGACCTCGTGACGACGCGCTTCGGCAGGCATCAGCGATCCCACCCCTCGCTGGTAGGGGCGGCGTACTCAAGACGAGCCATCCTGGACCCTCTTCCTGCTGTGGGACTGTCCGCGGCGGCAACCCCGGGACAGGCCGATCCTAAGCAGATCGGGTTGGCAAACGCAACGCCCACAGTCCGAGCGTCCCGCTGGGCTCGTGTCGGTGGGCCGGCTGCAGGACCGGCACCAGCAGCGTGGTCCAGCAGTGTGGTCCTGCCCGGACCGGAGGCCGGCGCTACGTTGCAAGGACGATGACCGCCCTTGATGCTCGCCGCGGGGACGCCGACCGCAACCAAGACCTGACGTGTGCCGCCGGTCCGAGGACGGCACGACAAGCAGATGACGACCACTAATCGGGGTGCTCCGGGGTGATGCCGACGGCGCCGGCATCACCCCCGCGGCGGGCGACCGCGGCGGTTCGGGCACGGAGCGGTCGACGGTTCGCTCTGTGCACAGCCAAACAAGCGGCGGGCAGCCGCGAGATCACGGACTAGCGCTTCCCATGCAACGCGGATGGGCGCTTTGGACTGCGATGAAGGGCGGGCCTCCCTGGTGAGACGCTCCGTCTGTCACGGCGAAACGCGTCCAAGGAGGCCCGTGGACAATGGTGCACGCTGGGCTAGATCTCAGTCGGCGCAAGGTCGATGTCTGCCTGATCGGCGGCGATGGGGAGGTGCTGGGCGAGTTCGCCTGTCCGTGCGATCACGACGGCCTGCGCCAGTTGGTCGAGCGCGTCGGTCTCGGGCTGCGGGTGCGCGCGGTGATCGAATCGATGAGCGGTGCGCGGTTCGTGCACGACTCGTTGGAGCAGCTGGGCTGGGAGGTGTTGATCGCCGACGCGCAGAAGGTCAAGGGGCTGGCGCCACTGACCTGCAAGACCGACCGCATCGATGCCGGGGTGCTGGCGGTGTTGTCGCATCGCGATCTGGTCCCGGCGATCTGGCTGCCCGACCCCAGGGTTCGTGGCGAGCGCGAGCTGGCCAGGTTCAGGATGCATTTGGTCAAGCACCGCTCGATGCTCAAGAACCGTATTCACTCGGCGCTGATCAACTGGGGCAAGCCCTGCCCGGTCTCAGACCTCTTCGGCGTCGCCGGCCGGCGACTGCTCGACGAGCTTGAGATCCCGCAGCCCTGGCGCGGCTCGATTGACGCCAGCCTGCTGTTGATCGACGACCTCGACGCCCAGATCGCCAAGGCCGCGGCCGAGCTGAAGGCCAGCGGCGTTGACCATCCCTATGTGCCGTTGCTGATGAGCGCGCCGGGCATCGGCTGGGTGCTGGGGTTCACCATTGCCGCCGAGATCGGGCAGATCGAACGCTTCGCCTCGGCGCAGAAGCTCGTCGGCTACACCGGCCTGTGTCCGCGCGTCTATCAGTCCGGCGCCAAGGACCGCCGCGGCCAGCTCACCAAGGCCGGCCCCAAATACCTGCGCTGGGCGATGCTCGAAGCGACGATGCACGCGCTCAGACACCGCGCCTACCACGACCGCTACCAGCACACCAAGAAGCGCCTCGGCCGCCAGCGCGGCGCGAAGGTCGCCCAGATCGACATCGCCCGGCGACTGACCGGCGCGATCTGGCACATGCTCACCCGCAACCAGCCCTTCAACCCCGCTGCAGGAGGCGCCGCTTTTCGTCTGGCCGCATGACGGCCCTTTTGGAATTGCGCCCCCGCAGCCGGCCTCCCATCCCGCCTGGTCCTCCCGCCGAGGAGGCGATAGAGACATGAGCGCCGCTCCACCCACCGCAAGCCGACCACCGCCTTGACAACACCCACCACTTCATAGAGACGAAAAGCACAGGTCTTGGGCGTGGGCCCTTTCGCTCTCGGTATACGAGAGCAAGGGGGCCCACGTCGGTCGTCCCCCGCCCACGCCGAACGTGCGCTTCCCATGTGAGCAGCGCGAGATCGTGGCCGACAGTAGGCGAGAGCAGAGGCGGTGTCGTGCTCGCGAACTGTCGGCGAAGTACGCGTCCCGGCCCGACTCGCAACGACGAAGGACTGGCCTCAGAGCATCGCGACCCACACGTAGAACCCCGCGACGACCGTGAACAGCACGGCGTCCAGCCGGTCCAAAGCACCGCCGTGCGCGCCGAACAGCGTGCCGGTGTCCTTCGTGCCGGCATCGCGCTTCAAGTACGACTCGAACAGATCGCCCACAGGCGCGACCAAAGCCACCGCGAAGCCCAGCAACAGCGCCTGCGGCCCGCTCAGCCAGTCCTGGTACAGCCCCGCGCACCACGTCGCGAGGACCGCAACGATGATCCCGACGCCCAGGCCCTCCCACGTCTTGTTCGGCGAGATCCGCGGTGCGAGTGGCGTCGAGCCGATCGCACGGCCGCCCAAATAGGCGCCTGTGTCCCCCAGGAACGTCCCGACCAGCACGTCGACCACGATCGCGTTGCCGTGCGGCAGATCGCGCAGCATCACGGCGTGGCCGATCGCCAATCCGATCCAGTAGATCCCGAGGATCGTCACCGAGATCGCGGGCGCTCCGCCGCGGCGCTGCGCCACCACCAGGAAGAACGTCAACGGCAGCGCCAGCACCGTCGCCAGCAGCAGGTCGGACCGACCGCCGTAGTGCGCCGCCAGCGCCATCCCGATGATCGACAGGAACCCGGCCAGGCGCGCGGGATGCGCCCGGTCGAACATCGCGTAGAGCTCGTGCAGGCACACGATCCCGAGCAGGATCAGGCCGATCGTGAAGACGAGCCCACCCGCCCAGACGATCGCGATCGCGAAGGCGATCGCCGGCAGCGCGGCGAAGATCCGGGCCGCCAGGTCGGAGCTCGTGTTGCGGCGCTCCATCCGGCGAGCCCGCGCGCGCGGTTGCGGCACTCAGCGCCCCCCGAACCGGCGTCGGCGGCGCGCGTACTCCTCGAGACATTCCTCGAACGACGAACGGGTGAAGTCCGGCCACAGCTCGTCCCGGAAGACGAGCTCGGAGTATGCGCCCTGCCACAGCAGGTAGTTCGAGGTGCGCTGCTCCCCGGAGGTCCGGATGATCAGATCGGGGTCGTGCATCTCGGGCGCGTACAAGAGCCGGCGGAAGGCCTCCTCGCCCCCGCCCTCGTAACGCGAGGCCGCATCGAGGATCTCAGCTCGCCCACCGTAGTTGAACGCGACGAACAGCGTGATCCGATCGTTCGAAGCCGTCTCCTGCTCGGCCCAGTCCATCTGCTCGAGCAGCGCATCCGAGACTCCGTCGCGCCGCCCGATGAACCGCATTCGCACGCCCTCGTCGTTCAGCTCCGGCGTCTCCCCCAGGATCCGCTCGGAGAACATCCGCATCAGCCCCGCGACCTCCTCCGCGGGCCGCGACCAGTTCTCTGTCGAGAACGAGTACACGGTCAGCTCGCGCACGCCCAACGAGACCGCGTCGCGCAGCCGCGCCTTGACGACGTCCGCGCCCGCGCGGTGTCCCTCGATCGTGGGAAGCCCCCGAGCCGATGCCCAGCGGCCGTTGCCGTCCGTGATGATCGCGACGTAGCGCGCCGGCTCGGCGGCCGACTCGTCGCTCATACCTCGAGGATCTCGGCTTCCTTGGCCTTGAGGGCCTCGTCCAGGTCGTGAACGCGAGCGTCGGTCAGCTTCTGAAGCTCGCTCTCGGCGCGCTTCTCGTCGTCGGCGCCGACCTCGCCCTCGTTCTTGAGCTCGCGCAGGTCGTGCATGCAGTCGCGGCGGATGTTGCGGATCGCGACGCGGCCCTCCTCGGCGATGTGCCGGACGACCTTCACGAGCTCGCGCCGGCGCTCCTCGTTGAGCTCCGGGATGCCGAGCCGGATCAGCTTGCCGTCGTTGTTGGGCGTCAGGCCGACGTCGGACTCCATGATCGCCTTCTCGATCGCCTTGATCGAGCTCTGGTCGTATGGCTGGACGGTCAGCAGCCGCGCCTCGGGCGCCGAGATCGTCGCCATCTGCTTCAACGGCGTCGGCGCGCCGTAGTAGTCGACGACGATGCGATCCAACAGACCCGTCGACGCCCGCCCGGTGCGCACGGTCCCGAACTCGTGACGCGTCGACTCGACCGACTTCTTCATGCGATCCCCGGCGTCGGCGATCAGCTCGTTCGTGATCTCGCTCATGTCGTCGTCGCGATGATGGTTCCGACCCTCTCCCCGCACACTATCCGGTCGATGTTGCGCTCGTCGTCCATGTTGAACACGTAGATCGGGAGGTTGTTCTCCATGCACAACGTGAGCGCCGTGAGGTCCATGACCCGTAGCCGGCGGGACACCGCTTCCATGTGCGAGATCTCGTCGATGAGCATCGCTTCAGGGTCTTCCCGCGGGTCGGCGGTGTAGACGCCCTCGACCCCGTTCTTGGCCATCAGCAGCACCTCGGCGTGGATCTCGACGCCGCGCAGAGCGGCCGCCGTGTCCGACGAGAAGAACGGGTTGCCGGTGCCCGCCGCGAAGATCACGACGCGCCCCTTCTCCAGATGCCGCATCGCGCGACGGCGGATGTAGGGCTCGGCGACCTCCTGCACGTGCAGGGCGCTCTGGACGCGCGTGTGGACGCCGTGCTTCTCCAGGGCATCCTGCAGCTGCAGCGCGTTCAGGACGATCGCGAGCATGCCCATGTAGTCCGCGGTCGCCCGGTCCATCCCCGACGCGGCGCCAGCGATGCCGCGGTAGATGTTCCCGGCGCCGAGGACGATGCCGATCTCGACGCCGCGGTCGTGGACCTTCTTGATCTGCGCGGCGACGTCCTGCAGCCGCTCGGGATCGGTGCCGTAGTCGAGCGAGCCCATCAAGGCCTCGCCCGACAGCTTCAGCAGGATCCGCTTGAACGCCGGCGCGTCTCCGTCTCCACCCACTGAGGCGAAGAGCCTACTGCCCGACCTGGAAGCGCGCGAACCGGCGGATCACGACGTTCTCGCCGGTCTTGGCGCTGAGCTCGGCGCGCAGCTGCTCGATCGTCTTGTTGTCGTGCTTGTCGGGGTTGACATGCTCCTGGTTGAGCAGCACGACCTCCTCCATCCACTTGCGCAGCTTGCCCTCGGCGAACTTCGGGCGCACGTTCTCGGGCTTGTCGGCCGCCTGCTGCTCGAACACGCGCAGCTCGGCCTCCCTGGCCTCCTCGGGGATCTCGTCCTCCGAGACGTACCTGGTCGTCGGCGCCGCGGCGATGTGCAGGGCGACCTCGCGCGCGAACGCGATGAAGTCCTCGTTGCGCGCGACGAAGTCGGTGTTGCAGTCGACCTCGACCAGCACGCCGACCTTGCCGTTGGCGTGGATGTACGACTGCACCGTGCCCTCGGTCGCCTCGCGGCCCGCGAGCTTCGCCGCGCCGGAAAGGCCCTTCACGCGCAGCCACTCGATCGCCTTGTCGACGTCGCCGCCGGACTCCTGCAGCGCGCGCTTGCAGTCCATCATGCCCGCGCCCGTACGCTCGCGCAGGGCCTTGACGTCCTTGGCTGAGATTTCCACGGTGCTCATGATGATGCGGGCTGCTCCTGGGTGGGCTCGGTCTGCGGAGCGTCCGGCGTGGGAACGGGCTCCGCGGGGGTCACGGCGTCGGCGACCGGCGTCTCGGGCGTCGAGGCGGGGTCGGGGCCGGCGGCCTCAACCTCGGCCGCCTGCTGCGCGGCCTGCGCCTCGGCGGCGCGCGCCGCGGCCTCCTCGGCCTCACGGCGGGCCTGCTCCTCCGCCTCGCGGCGGGCCTTCTCCTCGGCCTCCTGGCGGGCCTTCTCCTCGGCCTCCTGGCGGGCGCGCTCCTCCTCGGCACGGAAGACGGCGCGGCCCTCGGACACGACGTCGCCGATCGCCTTGGAGATCAGCGCGCACGAGCGGATCGCGTCGTCGTTGCCGGGCACGACGTAGTCGATCCCGTCCGGGTCGCAGTTCGTGTCGACCAGGCCGATGATCGGGATGCGCAGGCGCTGGGCCTCCTTGACCGCGATCGCCTCGGTCTTGAGGTCGATGACGAACATCGCGTCGGGCGTGCGCTGCATGTTCTTGACGCCGCCGAGGTTCGCGCGCAGCTTCGCGAGGTCCGCGATCGCGGCCATGCGCTCGCGGGTCGGCAGCAGGGCCAGCTGGCCCTCCGACTCGTAGCGCTCGAGATCGTGCAGGCGTTTGGTGCGCAGCGAGATCGTCTGGAAGTTCGTCAGCAGGCCGCCGAGCCAGCGGTGGTTGACGAAGGGCATGCCGGACGCCTCCGCCGTCTCCTTGACGGCGTCGCGGGCCTGCTTCTTCGTCCCTACGAAGAGGACGGTGCCGCCGCGATGGGCGACCTCGGACACGAACTCCTGAGCCTGCCGCAGCAGGCGCTCGGTCTGCAGGAGGTCGATGATGTAGATCCCGGCGCGCTCGCCCCAGATGAAGCGGCGCATCTTCGGGTTCCAGCGGCGCGTCTGGTGGCCGAAGTGCACTCCGGCTTCCAGCAGCTCCCTGATGCCGACGTCGGCCATAGGTACTGCTCCCTTGTGTGTCGTTTGGACTGCGGATGCCCGCCGGCGGAGGCGCAAACCCAGGCTTGTCCGGGCAGGGAGCGCCGTCCGTTGACCCGGCGGGGTCGAAGGACGAATGAAACGTTGAGGATAGCGGGGCGGATTGGCGCAAGTTCTCTCATGCACCTTCGTTTGGTGCTTTGCGGGCCGGCCCTCCTTCCCCTACCTCCGGTGGTTCGGCCCGCGTTTGTCTGGCTCACGCGCCGGATGCCGTAGCGCGCTCCAGCGCCGCTGCG
>VAYD01000101.1:17372-18218 GCA_005883905.1 Actinomycetota bacterium | reverse complement strand
GCAGCGGGCGCGGCCGGGGCCCGGATGGTCGGCGGCGGCTTCGGCGGCACGATCCTCGGGTTGCTCCCGCCGGGCGTCGTCGTCCCGGACGCGGCGCGCGTGGTCCGCGCCGGCGCGGGCGCGCGGATCATGGAGCGCGGCGGCGCGCGTGCATAACTGGGGCGGCAACTACGCCTACCGCGCTGCGCGGCTGCACCGGCCGGCCACGCTCGACGAGCTGCGCCGGATCGTCGCTCGGGCACCGCGGATCCGGGTGCTCGGCACGCGCCACGCGTTCACCGACATCGCAGACTCGCCAGAGCTCGTCACGCTCGACGCCCTGCCCGCGGACGTCGTCGTCGACCACCAGGCGGGCACCGTCTCGCTCGGCGCGGGTATGACGTACGGCGCCCTCGCGACGGCGCTGGCGGGCGAACGCGTCGCCCTGTCCAATCTGGCCTCCACGCCGCACATCGCGGTCGGAGGCGCGATCGCCACGGCAACGCATGGGTCCGGCGATGCCAACGGCAACCTCGCGACCGCCGTGGCGGGGCTCGAGCTCGTCACGTCCAGCGGCGACCTCGTCAACGTGCGTCGCGGCGACGCCGATTTCGAGGGCATGGTCGTCGGGCTCGGCGCGACCGGAGCCGTGACGCGGGTGACACTCGACGTCGAGCCTGTCTACGAGGTCGGTCAGCGCGTCTTCGAAGGGCTCGCCTGGGAGGCGCTGTTCGAGCACTTCGACGCCGTCATGGCGCTCGGCGACAGCGTCAGCCTGTTCACGCTCTGGGGCGAGGCGATCGAGCAGGTGTGGGTGAAGCGCCGCGTGACCGGCGCGCCCGAACGCGATCCGGCCGACGTGTTCGG
>VAYD01000101.1:8174-17328 GCA_005883905.1 Actinomycetota bacterium | reverse complement strand
CGCCTGCCGCACTTCCGGATGGGCTTCACGCCCAGCGCAGGAGCGGAGATCCAGTCGGAGTACTACGTACCGCGTCGCGACGCGCTCGCCGCGATCGACGCGCTGCGCAGGCTGGGCGACACGATCCGCCCGGTGCTCTATGTCTGCGAGGTCCGCACCGTCGCCGCGGATCGCCTGTGGCTGAGCCCGCAGTACGGGCGCGACAGCGTCGCGCTGCACTTCACGTGGCGGCGCGACCAGCAGGCCGTCGAGCGCGCGCTGGAATCCGTCGAGGCGGCGCTTGCCCCGTTCGCGGCACGCCCGCACTGGGGCAAGCTCTTCCTCACGGACGCAGCCGCACTCCGTCGCCTCTACGAGCGGATGGGCGACTTCGTGTCGCTGCTCGAACGCCTCGACGCGCGCGGCGCGTTTCGCAACGCCTGGCTTGAGCGGCACGTAGTCTGAGCGCATGCGCACGCGAACCCTGGGGAGCACGGGCCGCGAGGTGTCGGAGATCGGCTTCGGCGCGTGGCAGATCGGCGCCGACTGGGGCAGCGTCGGCGAAGACGAGGCGCTCGCGACGCTGCACGCCGCGGCTGACGCCGGGGTGACGTTCTTCGACACCGCCGATGTCTACGGCGACGGACGCTCCGAGCGCCTCGTCGGCCGCCTGCTGCGCGAGCGCGAGAGCGAGCCGATCACCGTCGCCACGAAGATGGGCCGCCGCCTCGATCAGACCGTGGCGAACTACTCGCCCGAGCACTTCCGCGAGTGGAACGATCGGTCGCGGGCAAACCTCGGCCTCGACACGTTGCCGCTCGTACAGCTGCACTGCCCACCGACAGATCTCTATTACCACCCCGAGGTCTTCGAAGACCTCGAGGCGATGGTCGCAGAGGGGCGGATCGAGGCCTACGGCGTCAGCGTCGAACGCGTCGAGGAGGCGCTCAAGGCGATCGAGTATCCGAACGTCGCGACCGTGCAGATCATCTTCAACCCGTTCCGCCAGCGACCGGCCGGCGTCTTCTTCGCCGAGGCAGAGCGGCGCGGGGTCGGTGTCATCGTCCGCGTCCCGCTCGCCTCGGGGCTGCTGTCGGGCAGGTACACGCGCGACACGACGTTCGGCCCCGACGACCACCGCACGTTCAACCGCCACGGCGAGAGCTTCGACGTGGGTGAGACGTTCGCCGGCGTCCCGTTCGAGGTCGGCTTGGACGCTGTCGAGGAGCTGCGACCGTTGGTGGCCGACGGCGCCACGCTGGCGCAGCTTGCGCTGCGCTGGATCCTGATGCATGACGCCGTCTCCACGGTCATCCCCGGCGCGCGTTCGCCCGACCAGGCGCGCGCCAACGCAGGGGCGGCCTCCCTGCCGCCGCTTGCGGACACGACGATGACGCGGATCGCGTCCGTCTACGTGGAGCGCATCGCGCCGTACGTGCACCAGCGCTGGTGAACTTCGCCGGTCACACCGGCGGTCGTCGACGGGTCAACGCGATGACACGCAAGGCCCAGGAGATGTGACCCGATGGACGATCAGGAGTTTCTCGCCGCACAGTTCGAGCAGAACCGCGCCCACCTGCGCGCGGTCTCCTACCGCATGCTCGGTTCTTTGAGCGAGGCGGACGACGCGGTGCAGGAGGCGTGGGTGCGACTCAGCCGCAGTGACGCCGAGGAGATCGAGAACCTCGGCGGTTGGCTGACGACGGTCGTCGCGCGCGTGTGCCTGAACATGCTGCGCGCACGCAGGACGCGGGGCGAGGAGCCGCTGGACGAGCTCCGCCTGCCCGACCCGGTGGTCGAGCGCATCGACGGCGGCCACCCCGAGCACGAGGCGCTGCTCGCCGACTCGGTGGGACTCGCGCTGCTCGTCGTCCTCGAGCAGCTCTCACCGGCCGAGCGGCTGGCCTTCGTGCTGCACGACATGTTCGCCGTGCCCTTCGACGAGATCGCGCGCATGCTCGATCGCACGCCCGAGGCCGCCCGTCAGCTGGCGAGCCGCGCGCGGCGCCGGGTGCAGGGCGCCACCCCGGAGGCGCCGGCCGACCGCGCCCGTCAGCGCCAGGTCGCCGAGGCGTTCCACGCCGCCGCGCAGGAGGGAGACTTCGAACGGCTCGTCTCCGTCCTGCACCCCGACGTGGTGCTGCGCGCCGACGTCGGCCCGGAGCAGCCGCTCAGCGTGAGGGTCGGCGCTGAGGCCGTCGCCGGCGGGGCGATCATGTTCCGCACCGAGGCGCCCGCCACCGACACGACCGAGATGGTCCTGGTCAACGGCACCCCGGGCTACCTGCGCTTGCGCGACGGGCGGCCGCTCTCGCTCCTGGCGTTCACGATCGACCATGACCGGATCGTCGAGGTGGACATCATCGCGGACCCGGAGCGCTTGGCCCACCTCGGCGGATCGCTTCAGGAGTGATGCTCGCTCATCGCGCCGCTCCCTCCCGCTGAGCGGCGAACCACGCGTCGAAGTCGATCGCCCCAATGCGGGCGCCGTCGCCGGGCGTCAGTTCGCCGCCGTGCAGCTCGGTGCCGAAATAGCGCGCGTGCGGATCGGGGACCACCGTCCGCTCGTCCCCGGTGGCGGCGAACAGGCGCCGCGCCCACGCGTCGATGCCCAGCGCCTCGGGCCCGCCGAGCTCGGCGCGGCCACCGACCGGCGCACCGGTCGCCAGCTCGGCGACGGTCGCGGCGACGTCGTCCGCGGCGACCAGCTGCATCAGCCCGGGCGACAACCGGACGCTGTCGCCATCGGCGCCGGCCTCGACGGTCTGCGCCAAGAACTCGAAGAACTGCGTCGAGCGCAGAATGGTGTACGGGATGGTCCCGGCTTCGATCTCGGCCTCCTGGGCGACCTTGGCGCGCAGGTACCCGCTGTCGGGCAGGCGGTCGGCCCCGACGATCGTCAACGCGAGATGGTGGCCGACGCCGGCGTCGCGCTCGGCCGCGAGCTGGTTGCGCGTCGAGGTGGTGAAGAACTCCCGCACTGCATCGTCGTCCCAGATCGGTGCGTTGGCGACGTCGACGACGACGTCGGCGCCCGCCATCACGCCGGCAAGGCCCTCGCCCGAGATCGTGTCGACGCCCGTGGCGGGCGAGGCCGGCACGGCGTCCACGACATTGGAGCCGACCCGCCCGCTGCCACCGATGACCACGATTCTCATGATGTTTCCTCCTGATGTTGTTGAAGTAGTCGAAGTTCCACAGGGATGGGGCTGAGCGGATCGAGCGCCAGGGGATCCGGCGTCGGCTCGATGTCGGTGCGGGCCTCATCGCCGTCGGCGACCGGTTCCTCTGCGAACTGATGTGCAGTGCTCATCGTGATCCTTTCGCTGGTTCCAAGGTCACAGGGGAAGACCGGACAGCGCGCCGGCTCGTGACAGGCCGCGCGCCGGTTGCAGTTCCCAGACGGCGAGCAGTGTCAGCAGCGCTGCGACGATTGCGGTGAGCAGGAGCGCACTGATGTCGTCGCCGACCGGCGCCAGGAGGACGAGCGCAGCAGCGACTGCCAGCCGCTTGGCGTTCGCGGTCGAGGTCATCCGCCAGCGGAACATGCACTCGCCCACCAGATACAATGCCGCACCGCCGAGCACGACCGCCAGCCCGATCCCGTGCAGCGGATCGTGTGGGGCGGCGATGAGCAGGTGTTGACCGACGGCGGCACCGACGATCCCGGCCACGATCGGCATCTGGAGGTAGGTGTAGGCGTCGCGGGCGAGCCTGCCCGGGTTCTCGGACACGCTCAGAATGGCGCGGGTGTGCTCAGCCGCGGCGCCGAAGTACAACCACCACAACGCCGCCGTTTCGACGAACGCGATCGCAAGACATAGAACGACGGTCGCGCCCAGGCCGGCGTGAGCCGCGGTCGCGCCGGTGACGACGATCGACTCGCCGAGCGCGATGATGATGAACCCCTGACAGCGCTCGGCGAAGTGCCCGCCCTCGATGTCATACGCGCTCGTCGCCGCGCGACCTCGGCCCGGTAGCCAGTAGCCCGCCACCGGCGCTGCGAGATCGATCGCGAGCGCGGCAATCCACAGGAGCAGTCGTTGGTCACCGTCGACGGCGGCGCCGGCCAGCCACAGCGCGCCCGACGCGATGCTCCAGACGACCAGCCGCTCGAATACGCCGCGCAACCGGTGACCGGGCGGCAGCAGCGACATGGCGGCCAGGTTGCGCCCGACCTGCAGCGTGACGTAGCTGGCCGCGAACAGCGTGCCCTGCGTGGTCAGCGCGTGGGGGAGCGAGGCGGCCATCAGGAGGCTGACAAGCATCACCCCGCTCAGGACCGCCCCGACGGCCGGTGACGCCGGGTCGAACCAGTTGGCCATCCAGGTCGTGTAGATCCACGCCCACCAGACGATGACCAGCAGGAAGGCCGCGCGCGCGAGGCCGCCGACGGAGAGATCGGCGAGGATCAGTTGCGCGAGCTGCGTCACCGCGAACACGTAGACGAGGTCGGAGAACAGCTCGACGGCCGTGATCGGCTGCGTCGCGCTGCCATCGCGCGGACGCAGATGGCGAACCACGGAGGTCGCTTGCGTCATCAGGTCGGGCGAAGCCGCTTGAGCCGGTGCACCACGATGTGGGTGTGATGCGCCCGGCGCCCGCGGAGGTGGCTCGCGATGCGATAAGGGATTGCGACGACGCCGAAGACGATCGCGACGAGGACCGCCAGGGCCGCGAGTGGGACGGCCACCACGACCAGCAGGATCAGCAACGGCGGACACACGAGCAGGACGATCAGCACGACGGCCGCGACCTCGGCGGAGCGAACCAGCCCCGCCGCGGCAAGCTCGATGAAGGCGAGGCGCTCCTCGGTGCGCTCGCTGGAGGTTTGATCAGTCATGCCAGAGAGGACCGGACAGCCCACGAAGCCGTGACAAGCCCCGCGCGTGTCACAAGCCGCCGCTCTGCCCGGTCTCGTTGGCATGACCGAGATCAGAGTTGTCGTCGTCAGCGCCGAGGAAGCCGACTACGGGGTCGCCGAGTTCTGGTGCGGCGCCGAGCAGTTGGGGATGACCATCTTCGATGACGGTCAGCTCCAGTTCCGCATCGACGCCCGCGCCGACGGGAGCCCATGGGTCGTCGAGGCGGCCGGCCTCGCCCGCGCCCTCTCCGACGCCACGCGTCAGCTCGCGGCATACTGACGACTGGGCACTGGGCACCACGGACTAGGGACCTGACGGGGGACTTGCCCTGACGAGAGCGGGCGGCTGTCGGAGGAAGCTCGCGCCATGTCCACCACCACCCTCAGGTTGGTCTCCGACGCCGACGCCGCGTCGTTCCAGGTCGTGCGTCCCCGGCTCTTCGGCATCGCGTACCGCGTGCTCGGCGATGCAACGGAAGCCGACGACGTCGTACAGGACACGTGGATCCGCTGGCAGACGACCGACCGCAGCGAGGTGCGCGACGTCCCCGCATTCCTTGCGACGACGACGACGCGCCTCGCGATCAACGTCATCCAATCGGCGCGCGCCCGTCACGAGCGGCCGGTCGGACCGCAGCTTGTCGAGGCGATCGACCTCGGCACCGACCCGTCGCACGACGTCGAGCAGCGCGAGGCATTGGAGCTCGCGCTGCGAACGCTTCTCGAGAGGCTGTCTCCCATCGAACGCGCTGCCTATCTGCTTCGAGAGGCGTTCGAGTACCCCTACCGGAAGATCGCGGCGGTGCTCGAGCTGAGCGAGGTCAACGCCCGGCAGCTCGTCACCCGTGCTCGCCGCCGTCTCTCGGGCGAGCCATGCCGGCTCGTCGGCGCCGCGGAGCAGGAGCGCCTCGTCGACGTCTTCGTGGCCGCTGCTCAGGGCGGAGATGTCGCAACCCTCGAACGGCTGCTCGCCGCCGACGCCGCCGAGCGTGTCGCTGCGTAGCCCGCTACGACGCGATCCTCGCCAGTCCGATCTCAGGCAGGATCGCGCCGAGATCCTTGCGGGAGTTGATGCCCAGCTTGGTGAAGACCTTGCGCAGGTGGTACTCGACGGTCCGCGGGCTGATGAAGAGCTCGGCGCCGATCTCCGGGTTCGTCTGCCCTCCCGCGGCGAGGCGGGCGATCTGATCCTCCTGCGGCGTGAGAACGTCGCGCGTCTGCGCCGTGCGCCTGGGCACGTTCTCGCCTGTGGCCGAGAGCTCACGGCGGGCGCGCTCGGCGAATGCCTGGGCCCCGGCGCGGCTGAACGTGTCGTAGGCGGCTCGCAGCTGGTCGCGCGCATCCACGCGCCGATTCTCGCGTCGGAGCCATTCGCCGTAGAGCAGACGGGCGCGGGCGAGCTCGATGCGGATCCGGGTGCGCTCGAGCCGCTCGATCGCCTCGCGGTAGAGAGCCTCCGCAGGGTCACCCTCGCTCATCAGCGCCTGTGCGCGCGCCAGGACTCCGAGCGCCCAATCCGTTCCCGCGGCACGGGCGCGCTCTTCCAGACGGGAGAGTGCTGCGGCAGCCACCTCCGGCCTGCCGGAACGCGTTGCCGCCTCGACGAGCTCCGGCTGCGACGCACCGGCGTATCCCCAGTCGCCGTTGTCGCCGGCGAGGTTGGCGCCGTCGAAGGCAGCGTCGTAGCGACCCAACCCGTTGTTGAGGATGGCGGTGGCGTAGCCGGCCATGGCAACCACCGTTCCCTCGCTTCGCGCGGTCGTGTTGTCGAGGCCGGCGTTGATGTATTCCATGGCTTCGGCTTCGACGCCGCGCCAGGCGCCGAGGAGGAGCCGGGCGTACATCAGGTTTGCGTTGCCGGTTGCGGTCGCAATCGCGTCCGCTTCCTGGATCAGCGCCGAGGCCGTGGCGAACTCCCCTTCGAACAGGTGCACGCCTGATCGGTAGATGAGGGTGATGGGAAGCAGGGCGAGCGCCCCGGTGTCCCGAGCCAGTCGCACCGCGCGACTTGCGAGCGCGTGGAACGCGTCGTCGTCCCACAACTCGAACACGACCATCGACTGGACGATCGGGGACAGCAAGAGCCAACGCATGATGTCTTCGTGTCCATCGAGAGCCTCGTTCCTGTACGCCTGGAGCGCGAGTCTGAGCGGCGGCGCGCCTGCGCCGGGTCCCTCCGTGCACCGTCGTGCCAGTCCATCGAGAACGAGATCGACCGATCGAGGTGGATGGGGCGCGGCGGGCGCGGCGCGCGCCGCCTCGGCCGCCTGCAGCACACCGGAGTCGGCGTCGAGGCGTCCCGCGTACATCGCGGCTCCTAGGGCCTCGAGGTAGGTCTGGCGCGCCAGTGCCGGATCGAGCGCTTCGAGCCGTCTGGCGGCGTCGACAAGGAGCGGCGGAGCGTCGGTGCCGCGGGTGAAGACGAACGCGATCTGGGCGCGCATGAGGGTGAGCAGGGCGCTCTCCAGCTCGTCCATCGGGCACATCTCCGCCACCCCCAAGAGTGCGAGCGCAGCATCCGGCGCCGCCGATTCGAACTTGGCCTGCGCGGCGGACAGGGCCCGCGCGCCGCGACGGGCCGGATCCGGGGTCAGTTCCGCCGCTCGCTCGAGAAACGCGGCCGCCGCGGCCACGCCGCCGCGTGCCCGCGCCCGACTGGCGGAGCGCTCCAGCTCGCCGGCCACCTCCTCGTCGGCACCGAGCACGGCATGGGCGCGATGCCACGCGCGGCGGTCGGGATCGCGCTCCACTTCGGTCACTTCCGCAAGGGCCCGGTGCACGTCCCGCTTCTCCGCAGGTGACGCCGACCCGTACACGGCCGAGCGCACGAGTGGATGCCGGAACCGCACCCGCGCACCGAACTCGACCAAGCCTGCATCCTCGGCCGGCGCCGCCGCATCACGCTCGATTCCGAGCCGCTTGGCAGCGCGCCACAACAGCGCCGCGTCCCCCACTGGCTCAGCCGCCGCCGCCAGCAGGAGCCGTCGTGTCTGGAGTGGAAGGGGCGCGAGCCGCAGCACGAAGCCTTGTTCGATACGGGCGGCCAGCGGCAACGCGCTGGGCAGCCCGTACCCGCCCGCCACCGCGGCGGGCGGCTGCCCACGGGGCAGCTCCAGCAACGCGAGCGGATTTCCGCGCGTCTCGGCGACGATCCGGTCGCGGACCCGGTCGTCGAGCGGTCCGGGAATGGTCGACTCGAGCAGGGTGCTGGCATCAGCGTCGTTCAGGCCCTCGACAAGCAGCTCAGGGAGCCCCCTCAGCGCGTGCTCCTCGTCGGGCGCCCGGAGCGCGAACACCAAGGCGACGCGTTCAGCCAACAGGCGGCGTGCAACGAACGCCAACGTCTGCACCGACACGCGATCGAGCCACTGGGCATCGTCCACCAGGCAGAAGAGCGGTTCACGCTCGGCAACGTCGGCCAGCAGGCTGAGCACCGCCAGCCCGACAAGGAACCGATCTGGCGGCTCTCCCGTGCTCAGACCGAACGCCGTGCCGAGCGCATCCCTTTGCGGGTCCGGCAGATGTTCCAGGCGGTCGAGCATCGGCGCGCACAGCTGATGCAGGCCTGCGAACGGGAGCTCCATCTCCGACTCGACGCCCGCCGCTTGCGCGACCTGACATCCCGAGATGCCGTTCCGCAAATGGTCCAGCAGGGCGGTCTTGCCGACGCCGGCCTCGCCGCGCAGGACCACCACTGCGCTGTGGCCGGCGCGCACATCGACGATGAGCCGATCCAGCGCCTGGCATTCACCTCGCCGGCCCAGCAAGCCCGGTGGTTGGGGGTCGGTGCCGATCATGCCGAGTCGCAAGTATCCCGCCGCGGTGTCACGAGTCACGCGGCTGTCCGGTCTTCGCTGATGCCCAGTACTCCTAGCCCAAAGGACCGTTCCCCATGTCGTGCACCATCGTTCTCGTCCACGGCGCCTTCGCCGAGTCGTCGAGTTGGGACGGCGTCATCGATCCGCTCGTGGCGGAGGGCCACCGCGTCGTCGCCGCCGCCAATCCGCTGCGCGGCCTCGCCGCTGACGCCCAGTCGGTCAGTGACCTGGTCCGCACGATCGAGGGGCCGGTCGTGCTCGTCGCCCACTCCTACGGGGGCGCCGTGATCTCGAACGTCGATGCCGGCGCCGGCGAGATCGCCGGGCTCGTCTACGTCAACGCCTTCGCCCCCGAGCCCGGTGAGAACTGCTTCGGGCTGGCGGCGATGTTCCCGGGCAGCATGCTCGGCGAGCAGACGGCGCGGCCGGTCCCGCGCAGCGACGGAACGACCGACCTCTACATCGCTTCGGACAGCTTCCACGACATCTTCTG
>VAYD01000101.1:0-8159 GCA_005883905.1 Actinomycetota bacterium | reverse complement strand
CAGGAGGCGCTCGTCGAACCGTCGGGCGAGCGCCCGCTGTGGAAGGACGTGCCGGCATGGTTCCTGATCGGCGAGGAGGACCGCATCATCCCGGCCGAGCTCCAGCGCTACATGGCCCAGCGCGCCCGCACGCAGCGGACGGTCGCGATCGAGGGCGCGTCGCACGCCCTCCCCGTCTCGCGTCCCGACGCGACGGTGCATCCCATCCTCGAGGCGGCAGCGCTGCGCGTGGCGGCGTGAGCATGTCTCCTCCCATCGTCCTCATCCACGGCCTCTGGCTCACCCCGCGCAGCTGGGAGGGCTGGAAGGCGCGTTTCGAGCAGCGCGGACACGAGGTGCTCGCGCCGGCCTGGCCCCGCATGGAGGGCGAGGTCGAGGCCCTGCGCCGCGACCCGTCCGTCATGAACGGACTCGGCGTCGCCGAGGTCGTCGACCACTACGACCGGATCATCCGCGGCCTTGACGCCCCGCCCGTGATCATGGGGCACTCCTTCGGCGGCCTGATCACCGAACTGCTGCTCGACCGCGGCCTCGGCGCGGCCGGGGCCACGCTGTCGCCGGCGCCCGTGAAGGGCGTGCTGGGCCTGCCGCCGGCGTTGCTTCGCACCGTCTTCCCGGCGCTGCGCAACCCGGTGACCAGGAAGAAGACCGTGCCGATGACGCCCGAGCAGTTCCGCCGTGGCTTCACGAACACCATGAACGACGCGGACGCCGAGGCGGCCTACGCGCGCTATTACGTCCCCGCGCCCGGCCGGGTGATCTTCCAGGCGTCGCTCGCCAACCTCAATCCGCACGCGGTCACCAAGGTCGATTTCCACAAGGACGACCGCCCACCGCTGCTCGTGATGGGCAACGATCAGGACCAGACGATCCCGGCCTCGGTGAGCAAGGAGGCCGCGAAGCGCCTCGGCAAGTCGAAGGCCGTCGTGGACTACAAGGAGTTCGCGGGACGCCCGCACTTCCCGACCGCGCCCGGCTGGGAAGCGGTGGCCGACTACGCGCTCGACTGGGCGAACCGCCACGTCGGCGCGCCGTCCAAGACGGCGGAGCCGTCGAGGGTCTGACGCCCCAACAGAAAGGACCATGTTCGATGTCCGCAACGACCACACACACCCCAGTCGTACTCGAGCCCGCGTCGCAGGCGTTCGTCGAGGCGACTGCCAATCCGCCGTTCCTGTACGAGCTGACCCCGGACGAGGCGCGCAAGGTGCTCGACGACGTGCAGGCGGCGCCGATCGACAAGCTGCCCGTCGACGAGCACTGGATCACCGTGGGGGCCGCGGTCGGCGACGTCCCGGTGCGCATCGTGCGCCCGGCCGGCGCCACCGGCACGCTGCCCGTGATCCTGTACATGCACGGCGGCGGATGGGTGCTCGGGAACGCCGGCACGCACGACCGGCTCGTGCGCGAGCTGGCGTGCGGGACAGGCGCCGCGATCGTGTTCGTGGAGTACGACCGCTCGCCCGAAGCGCGCTACCCCGTCGCCATCGAGCAGGGCTACGCAACGGCCCGGTGGATCATGCGAGAGGGCGCCGCCAACCACCTCGACCCGGAGCGGATGGCGATCGCCGGCGACTCGGTCGGCGGCGGCATGACCGCCGCGATCACGCTGATGGCGCAGGAGCGCGGCGACGTGCGCTTCGTCCAGCACTCCATGTACTACCCGGTCACCGATGCGGCGATGGACACCGGCTCCTACGCGCAGTTCGCGGAGGGCTACTTCCTCACCGCCAAGTCGATGGCCTGGTTCTGGGACTGCTACTGCCCGGACCTCGAGCGGCGCTCCGAGACGTTCGCATCGCCCCTGCGGGCAAGCGACGAGCAGCTCGCCGGGCTTCCGCCGGCGCTGCTGATCGTCGACGAGGCCGACGTCCTGCGCGACGAGGGCGAGGCCTACGCCGCGCGCCTGCGGGCCGCCGGAGTCGACGTGACGACCGTGCGCTACGACGGCATCACGCACGACTTCATGATGCTCAACCCGCTCAGCCAGACGCGCGCCACGCGCGCCGCGGTGGCCCAGGCCATCGCCACCCTGCGTCAGGCCCTCCACACCGCCTGACGTCCTCGCAGTGCCGCGCCGCGCCCATCCTCCGGCGCGGCGCGGCTCATGTAACGAGCGTAGGCGGCCCGGGCCTCTCGCTCGCAATAATTCCGCGCAAGCATGGTCGACGATCCCCACCTGCCCGCGTCGGGGTTGCTCGACCGTGGCAGCGAGCGTGAGGTGCTCGAACGACTCGTCGCGCGAGTGCGCGCCGGCGAGAGCGCTGTGCTGGTGCTGCGCGGCGAGGCGGGAATCGGCAAGACCGTCCTGCTGGAGCATCTGTCAGGAGCCGCGGAGGGATGCGGGATCGCCCGAGCGGCGGGCGTCGAGTCCGAGATGGAGCTCGCATTCGCGGGCGGCCTGCACGCCCTTTGCGCCCCCATGCTCGGCCGTCTACCGAACCTGCCGGGGCCGCAGCGCGACGCGTTGAGCACGGCGTTCGGCCTGAGCGACGGACCGCGGCCGGATCGTTTTCTCATTGGGCTGGCCGTCCTCAGCCTGCTCGCCGACGTGGCCGAGGAGCAGCCGCTGGTGTGCATCGTCGACGACGCGCAGTGGCTTGACCGGGTGTCCGCGCAGACGCTCGCGTTCGTGGCGCGACGGCTCTTGGCGGAGCGCGTGGGTCTCGTGTTCGGGCTGCGCGCTTCCGGCCACGAGAACGAGTTCGACGGGATGCCGGAGCTGGTGATCGAGGGCTTGCCCGCCGATGACGCCCGCCGGCTGCTGGATGCGACGATCCCCGCGGCGCTCGACGCGCAGGTGCGAGATCGGATCCTCGGCGAGGCCGGCGGCAATCCGCTCGCGCTGCTCGAGCTGCCGCGCGGGCGGAGGCCGATCGCGCTTGCGGGCGGATACGGGCTGCCCGGGGAGATGCCGCTGACGAGCCGCATCGAGCAGGGCTTCGTGCGGCAGCTCGAGTCGCTGCCCGGCGAGACACGTCGGCTGCTGCTGACGGCGGCGGCCGAGCCGGTCGGCGACGTGACGCTGCTGTGGCGCGCGGCCGAACGGCTCGGGCTGGGGATCGACGCCGCGGCGCCGGCCCGGGCAGCAGGGCTGATCGACCTCGGTGCTCGAGTGCGGTTCCGCCATCCGCTCGTGCGGTCGGCCGCCTACCGGGCCGCGACTGTGTCCGACCGCCAGGAGATCCATCGAGCGCTGGCCGAGGCGACGGATCCGCAGACCGACCCCGATCGTCGCGCCTGGCATCGGGCGCGAGCTGCCCCCGGGCCGGACGAGGCGGTGGCCGATGAGTTGGAGCGCTCGGCCGACCGGGCGCAGGCGCGCGGGGGGCTGTCTGCGGCCGCGGCGTTCCTGCAGCAGGCGGCCGAGCTGACGCCAGATCCCGCGATGCGCGTCGAGCGTTCGCTCGCCGCGGCCCAGGCGAAGCTCGACGTCGCCGACGCCGCTTCCGCGTCCGACCTCCTGGCCGGTGCCGGCCTTGGGCCGGTCGACGAGCTGCAGCGCGCCCGGCTGGAGCGGTTGGGCGGCCAGATCGCGTTCGCCAGCCAGCGCGGGCGTGACGCGCCGCCGCTGCTGCTCGCGGCAGCCAGGCGGCTCGATCCGCTGGACGCCGCGCTGGCCCGCGAGACCTACCTCGAGGCGATCGCGTCGGCGATGTTCGCCGGGCGCCTCGGCACCGGCCCGGATGAGCGTGAGGTGGCCGAGGCAGCGCGTGCGTCGAAGCGGGGGCAGTCCCTGGGCGCGGCGGACCTGCTCCTCGACGCCCTGGTGACGCGGTTCACGGAGGGGTATGCGGCGTCGGCCGAGCCGCTTTCGCGGGCGTTGCGTGCGTTCGGGGAACCCGACGGCGGTGGAGCGGACCAGCGGTGGCTGTGGCTGGCGTGCCGCCTCGCGCAGGATCTCTGGGACGACGAGCTCTGGCACGTGCTTGCGACCCGCGGCGTGCGCGTGGCGCGCGAAACCGGCGCGCTCCACCTGCTCCCGTACTCGGCCAATTACCTCGCCGCGCTCAACGTCCATTCGGGGGCGTTCGCCAGCGCTGCGGTGCTGATCGGCGAGACCAATGCCATCACGGAGGCGACCGGGCTCCCGCCGCTGCGGTACGCGGAAGCCCTGCTGGCCGCTGCGCGCGGCGATGACGCGACGGGTCTGTTCGAATGGGGCCGGCGGAATCTGACGGAGCGGGGCGAGGGCTCGGGGCTTGGCCTGTGGTGGCGGCTTATCGCGTTGCTTCACAACGGGCACGCCCGCTACGGCAAGGCGCTCGCGGCCGCGCGGGAGGCCTGCGAGCACGAGGACGTCATGGCGTACGGATGGGCCCTGGTCGAGCTGATCGAGGCCGGCGTCCGCGACGGGCGGCCGGACGAGGCCGCCGCGGCGCTCGACCGCCTGAGTGAGCGCACGCAGGCGAGTGGCACCGAGTGGGCGCTCGGGATCGAAGCGCGCTGCGGTGCGCTCTTGCGCGACGATGAGTCGCTCTACCGCGAGTCGGTCGAGCGGCTCGCGCGCAGCCGCGCGGCGCTCGAGCTCGCGCGCAGCAGGCTGCTGTACGGGGAGTGGTTGCGACGCGCGAATCGGCGCGCGGACGCGCGCGAGCTCCTGCGTGCCGCCCACGACAGCTTCAGCAGCATGGGGGCCGAAGCGTTCGCCGAGCGCGCCCGCCGCGAGTTGCTTGCCACCGGCGAGACGGTGCGCAGGCGTTCAGTCGAGACGCTCGACGAGCTCACCCCTCAGGAGGCGCAGGTGGCCCGGCTGGCCCGTGACGGGCACACCAACCCGGAAATCGGCGCCCAGCTGTTCATCAGCCCGCGCACGGTCGAGTACCACCTGCACAAGGTCTTCCGGAAGCTCGACGTCAGCACTCGCAGGGAGCTTCGCACCGCGCTCACGGAGCAGTTCGCCTGACGATCCCGCCCGAGGCGCGGCGCGGTCCTCATCAAGGGACCAGGATGTCGGCCAGGCCGAAGTCGCCTCGGGCCGGCAGCGTCGGGGTCCAGTCGGGGTCGACCGAGCGCAAGGACTCCGGGTCGGCGTCGATGATCCCGATCAGCACCTCCCCGACGATCCGGCCTCCAACGGGGCCGAGCCGCTCGCCGTCGTGCAGGACGTCGGCCTCCTTGAGGATGTAGAACCACAGCGGCGTCTCGCCGATCCAGCCGTGCTCCGCGAGACCGACCTGCTCGGCGCTCAGCGCCGGCACGCCGAGGCGGTCGGCGACGGCCTCGCCCGAGGCCAGGCCGACGGCTTGGCCGCGTTGCAGGTCGCGGTTCGCCAGCGACGCGTAGTCGGTGCCCGGCTCCGATCCCGAGATCTGGGTGGGCAGCGCGATCAGCGGGGCAGGCAGGCGCGAGTCGATGCGCTTGGAGCGCTGCGCCGGCGAGTGGCCGCCGACGTCGATCTGGAGCGTCCAGTCGACGGTGTGCTCCGGGGGGACGGGACCGAAGCCCATGAGATCCGGGAAGACCGGGCAGGGACCGAGGTGCTCGTTGACCTGATAGCGGTCGCGGATCTGCGCGTGGCCGTAGCGGTAGGCAGCGTCGGCGAACTCGAACGGGATGTAGGGATCGCCGTCGATCCGATACAGCTGCGGACCCGTCGCGAGCAGCTCGGCGGTCAGCTGCGCGCCGATCAGGCTGGGCAGGAACTCCCGCAGGATCACGTGCTGGTAGTGCCACGTGGTGGCCCGCCGCGCCTCGTCGAAGATGTCCGGCTCAGCGACTCCGTCCTCGCGGAGGCGGTCGACCAGCCGGTTGTGCATGTTGACGAAGGCCACCAGCATCTGGCTGGTGAAGAGGTGCACGTCGTTGCGTGGATCGCCGATGAGCGCGATCCCTTCCTGGTTTCGCGGGACGTCGCCTCCCTCGGGGGAGAGCAGGAGCTTCGCGGGATCGTCGCTGCGGTACAGGTACGGCATGCCCACGGGGCCGGCGCCGTAGAGGCCCTCCAGGTTGGCCTTCGGGGCGCGAGCGTTGCGAAGCCGGGCGGGGTCGGCGCGATGGACCAGCGGCGAGCGATCGGCCGTGATGTCGTGCGCGATGAACTGCCCGAAGAACGGCCAGACCGCAGCGACGTGGGAGTCGGCCCTGTCGCCCGGGTTGACGCCGAGGTCGCACGGTCCACCCGGGCGGCCGAGCTCGTGAAGCGCTTCCTCGTCGACTCGGAGCGGGGGCAGGTCTTCGAACAGCGACCGGTAGCGCCCGCCGGAGATGGGCGCGTCGACCCGTTCCGGTGCGAGACAGTGATCGCGGGCGATCCGCGCGGCGTGCTGGCTCATCGATGTGGAGACCGGGCAAGACGCCTGTCTGTGACAGTCATCAGCTGAGCCTGAGCGCCAGGGCGGCCGTCGCGACGACGAGCATCACCACTCCCGGGAACAGGTGGGCGGGCAGCAGATCGCGCTTGCGCAGATGCGAAGTGACCGCAGCGACGAAGTAGACAACCAAGCAGGCCGCGGCGGCGACGCCGAGCGGCCGCAGCGCGATGCCGGCCAGCAGGCCGACGGCACCTGCGATCTCGAGCAGCGCCAGCACGGGGAAGAGGTTCAGCGGTACGCCGACCACGCCGCCGATGACCTCCACGGCGACCGGGTCGCGAACGAGCTTCATGCGGGCGGACATCGTGAGCATGACCGTGAAGACCCCCGCGACGACGATGTACGCGACCATCCGCTTCTCCTCTGCATTTGCCCAGGTACCCTGATCGACAGGGCACCGAATCATACGGGCACCTTATCAGGGTACCGAACTAAATGGCAACGATCCGCCGGAGCCCCGCGCTACCCTTCGCGTGATGGCCAAGACGGCTGATAATACGGCGGCTTTATCAGGTGACCGAACGACTCCTGCCGAACCGCCGTTGCCCTTCGTGGTCGGCGAGCTGCTCGAAGACATCCTGCACGGCATCGGGGCCGAGGCGCGGCAGCGGGTTCACACGGCCGGTTTCGAGGACGTGCGCGCCGCGCACGACTGTGTCTTTCGCTTCCTGGAGCCCGAGGGACTGAGGCTGCGTGATCTCGCCGAGCGCGCGGGGATGACGCCGCAGGGAATCGGCGAGCACGTCGACGAGCTCGAGCGACTCGGCTACGTCGAGCGCGTGCCCGCCCCGGGCGACCGCCGCGCGAAGCTGATCCGCCCGACCGAGCGCGGCACGGCGTTCATCGAGGCGGGGTTGGCGGGCATGCGCGAGATCGAACGCGAGTGGAACGAAGCCGTCGGTCCGCGGCGGCTCGCGCAGATGCGCCAGGCCTTAGAGGCGATCCGCGAGCTCCAAGCCCCCCGGGCCTAGTTGCAGTTCCCGAGCAGGTTGTTCTTCCCGCGCGGTGAAGCGTCAATGGCGCGCAGCGCGTTCGCGGGCGCCGAGGCTGGGCGTCGGTGATCACGCGGTGGCGCGATGGGGGGCAGCGGCCGCGGGCCCCGAGAACCGTGACTATCGCGGTTTTGGGGGCCCACCTCACGCTACGCGGCGCAACCTTCTCCCTCGCTGACCGGCATCCAACGCCGGCGCTCGTCCGGCTCTCAGCTCACCGCCTTCTTCACGAGCGCGACGATCCTCTTCTCTTCGGTAGGGCTCAGCTTCTTCAGCGCGAAGGCGGTCGGCCACATCGCGCCGTCGTCCAGGTTCGCCCTGTCGCTGAACCCGAGCGTCGCGTACCTCGCCTTGAACTTATCGGCGCTCTGGAAGAAGCAGACGACCTTGCCGTCCTTGGCGTAGGCGGGCATCCCGTACCAGGTTCTCGGCGCGAGGTCAGGCGCGGTGGCCTTGACGATCTTGTGGAGCCGCTCGGCCATGATGCGATCGGATTTCGGCATCTCGGCGATCTTGGCGAGCACGTTTGATTCCCTCGGTGGTGGAGGCGGTCATTCGTTACTCCTGAGGTTGTGGTCGGTCGGAATCGGGGCTGCGATCGCCGGGCGGCTCAGCGCAGCTCCTGGATGCGAATCAGGTTGCCCGCGGGATCGCGGAAGGAGCAGTCGCGAACCCCGTAGGGCTGCTCCGTCGGCTCCTGGACGACCTCGGCGTCGCCGGCCTGCAGGCGCTCGAAGATGCCGTCGAGGTTCGTGGTCGCCAGGTTGATGCTCGCGAAGGTCCCCTTGGCCATCATCTCGGCGATGGTGCGGCGCTCGTCGTCGGTGACGCCGGGGCTGGCGGCCGGCGGGTA
>VAYD01000525.1 GCA_005883905.1 Actinomycetota bacterium | reverse complement strand
CGGGATCCTGGTCGTCGTCGACGGCGTCTTCTCGATGGAGGGCGACATCGCGCCTCTGCACGAGATCTGCGATCTGTGCGAGGCCCACGGCGCGCGCCTGATGGTCGACGAGGCCCACGGCGCGGGCGTCCTGGGCGCGCGCGGTGCCGGCACGTCGGAGCTGCTGGGCGTCGAGGACCGCGTCGACCTGCGAATGGGGACGTTCTCCAAGTCGCTTGCCTCCTGCGGCGGCTTCATTGCCGGCCCGGCCGACGTCGTCGAGTACCTGCGGATCCAGTCGCGCGCCTTCCTGTTCACCGCCAGCGCGGTCCCCGCGGCGCTCGGCGCCGCGCTCGCGGCGCTGCGCGTGGTGCGGTCCGAGCACGGTCCGGACCTCCTCGCCGCGGTGCTCGCCAACGCGCGCTACCTGCGCGACGGGCTCGAGGAGCGCGGCTTCAAGGTCGTCAAGCCCCAGCCGCTCCCCCAGGGCGGGGACGTGGTCACGCCGATCGTCCCGGTCGAGGACCGCGCTGCACCCCGCGGTGCCGCCCGGCGGGGCGCTCCTGCGGACGTCCGTGATGGCGACCCACGACCGCCCGACGCTGGACCGCGCATTGAATGCCTTTTCCATCGTCAAGGAGAACTTCGAGCGCCAGCACGGCCCGCTTGGCCGTTCGGAGTAGCCGTTGCGCTTGTCCGATTTCTCACAAATCGAACCGACCTACAAAACGTGCGCTCCTAGCGCACGTTTTTCCGTTGCGGACTTGATCGGGTTTTGAGTTGTGACGTAGCTTCACACCCGCGTCGCAGCGACGCACCGGGGTGAGGGCCCCGGGTCGGTCGGAGGAGAGGAGCATGGCCGATCAGCGGTATCGGCTAAGACCTGTCCAGGGACGGACGGCCTCTGGCTGCGCGCGCGACAGCTGCGTATCAATCACGAGGAGGCCGTCCGGCGGCACGACCGGACGGCGGGAGGATCAATGAGCGCGACAGCGAGTATCGCCCCTGGGCCGCAGTACATGCAGGCGCTCCAGAGGGCCAACGAGGTCCGCTTGGCGAGGGCAGGCCTCAAGCGCCGTGTTGCGAGTGGTGAGCTCGGCGTGGCTGAGGTGCTGCTCGGCGCCTACTGGGAGGCGGAGAACATGACGATCTCCGATCTCCTGATGAGCCAGCGGCGTTGGGGACATACGCGGTGCCGGAAGCTGCTGATGCAGGTTCCTGTCTCCGAGAACAAGACCGTCGGCTCGACGGAGCGCCAGTGCCGGGCACTGGCCCAGCTACTGGAGCAGCCCCTTCGCGCGGTGCACACCGAGCTGGCGCCGGCGCTCGCCCTGTAGCACGCGGTCCAAGTGCATTGAGGCCGGCGCGAGGGTGGTCGCGCCGGCCTCAGTGTGTTCTTGAGGCGATCTCGAGGATGTGGCCGTCGGGATCGCGCAGGTACAGCGAGTGGAAGCCGCCACGGTCCATCACGTCCGTGCAGTCATGACCGTGGTGGCGCAGGTAGTCGCGCCATGCGCCGAGCTCCTCGACGCTGTCGACGGCGAGCGCCAGGTGGTGCGTGGAGCCACGGCCCACGTGGCCCTCGTCGAGCTGCGGGTACTCCAGGAACGACACGAGCGTCCCCGGGGACCCGTCCGCGTCGCCGAACCAGAAATGGCGCGCGTCGGGGTCGTCGTCGTTGGTGGTCTCGCGCACGAGCGCGAGTCCGAGCAGGTCGCGGTAGAACGCGCTGGTGCGCTCCAGGTCGGCGCAGATCAGCGTGACGTGATGCAGCCCGGTGAGCTGCATCCTGCGTGGGGCCGGGTCGGTCAAGCCCTGAACCCTAGGCCGCCGGAGCGGCGCTTGAAGGCACGCCGCAGGAACGGGAACGCCGCGACGCCGACCGCGACTGCCGCCAGGAGGACCACGCCTTTCGGGACGCCGAGCGCGACCAGCAGCGCGCCGGCGAGGAAGCCGGTGAGCCCGGCGATCAGCGTCGTGTGCGAGCGGTAGCCGGAGAAGTGCTCGCGCATGGCCAGCTCGCCGCCCGCCAGGGACGCCAGGACCAGCCCGACGCCGATCAGGACGCCGCGCCGGTTGCCGCTCGACACGAAGCCCACGGCGAGCAGCACGAGCGCCAACAGGATGACCACCTCCGTCAGCGGGAACGGCGACCATGGCGCCTTGGGCGCCTCGTCCATGCGCGCACGATGGGAGGTCGGCGCCGTGGCTCGCGCGCGGACGGGTTCGGCTGCGGGCGGCTGCGGCGGCGCGATCGTCGCACCGCGCTTGCGGGAGCGCTTACCCATTGTCTGTCAGGTGGCTAACGGGCAGCCCGAGGAGAGCTTGACGTGCCACCAGCCGGCAAGCATCCCGATCAGCCCCAGGCGCGGGCGCACGTGATAGACGCCGCAGCCGCCCTCGCCCAGCTCCGCGGCGGCGACCCGCTCGAACTTGTGCTCCCCTGGCGCCAGCAGCATCCGCTCCAGCCGCACGCGCGCGCGCTCCTGCTCGCGCCCGCGCTCGGTCAGCGTGCGGCGCGCCTCGCCGAGGCGGCCGGCCAGGTCGTCGCGCACGCGCTCGAGCTCGGCGATCCCGAGCACCCGCGGCCCGTGCGCGCCGGCGACGGCGAACGGCACCGCCGCGTGCGTGGTCAGCGCGCTCGCGACGCAGTCGGCGAGCTGTGCCTCCAGGCGCGCGATCTGATCGCGCAGCGTGCGCCGCGCAGCCCGCTCGTCCGGCTCGGTGGCGACGAGTCCGAGCGTCAGATCCTGCGCGTACGGGTCGATGAGGACCACGACGCGGCCGAGTCTAGCGCGGGTGTCCGCGGCGCTCGACCAGGGCGGTACGCGTGGGGGTGCTTTGACCGAGGAGCGGGAGCGCTCGGCTCGGCGCGTTCGCTCGCTTGCGCGGCCTGTTCGATCGGTGAGGGAGGGGATGCAGCGACGCGACGTACTGGGCTGTCGCTCAGTTGTGGGCCGGATGTTCACCGCATAGCGGAGACTTTCCGGCCCAGAACGCCGACCCGCACCGCTGG
>VAYD01000526.1:863-5619 GCA_005883905.1 Actinomycetota bacterium | reverse complement strand
CTGAGCGGCGACGACCTCGAGCGCATCGAGGCCGAGCTGCCCCAGGTGGCGGGCGAACGCTACGACCGCAGCGGGATGGCCACGCTGAACCACTGATCTGCCGACGAGGGGCGTGGTCTATCGTCCTGCGGCCATGCCCCTCGTCCCCACAGTGATCGAGCGCACCGCGCGCGGCGAGCGCGAGTACGACATCTACTCGCGCTTGCTCAACGAGCGGATCATCTTCCTCGGCACCGCCGTTGACGACCAGGTCGCCAACCTCATCGTGGCCCAGCTCCTGCACCTGGAGTCCTCGGACCCCGACAAGGACATCTCGATCTACATCAACTCGCCCGGCGGATCGATCTACGCGGGCCTCGCGATCTACGACACGATGAACTTCATCAAGCCCGACGTGCAGACGATCTGCTGCGGGATCGCGATGAGCATGGGGTCGCTGCTGCTGACCGGCGGCGCGGCGGGCAAGCGCTTCTCGCTGCCCAACAGCCGGATCCTCATCCACCAGCCGTCGGCCGGGTTCGAGGGCCAGTCGACCGACATCGAGATCCACGCGCGCGAGATCCTGAAGACGCGCGACCGCATCGATGAGATCTACGCCCACCACACGGGCCAGCCCGTCGAGCAGGTCCACACGGACATGCTGCGCGACCGCTTCTTCAAGCCCGAGGAGGCCGTCGAGTACGGCCTCATCGACAAGGTGATCTCAGCGCACTGAGTGCTCGATGGCGCCGAGGCGCTCGATCTCGATCCGGATCGTGTCGCCCGGCTGCAGGAACTGCGGCGGGTCTAGCGCCATGCCGACGCCGCTCGGCGTGCCGGTGAGGATGAGGTCGCCCGGCTCGAGCGTGATCGTCTCGCGCAGGAACGCGACGAGTTCGGGCACCTTGAAGATCAGGTCCGACGTCCGCGTGTCCTGGCGCAGCTCGCCGTTGACCCACGTGCGCAGCGCCAGGTCGTGCGGGTCCCCCACGTCGTCCGCGGTCGTGATCCACGGGCCGTACGGGCACGAGCCGTCGAAGCCCTTCGCGCGCGTCCACTGCGGCTCGCGCCCCTGCAGGTCGCGGGCGGACACGTCGTCGGCGATCGCGTAGCCGGCCACCTCGCCGCCGGCGCCCATCACCGCCGCCAGCTCGCCCTCGTAGTCGAGCCGGCGGATGACCTTGGGCGCGCCGATCGGCGCGTTCGGCGCGGCGGCGGAGCTCGGCAGCTTCATGAACACGATCGGCGCCTCGGGCAGGACACCGCCGGTCTCGCGCACGTGGGCGGCGTAGTTGAGGCCGATCCCGAAGATCGCCCGCGGCCGCGCGACCGGGGCGAGCAGCTCGACCTCGCCGAGCGCGAAGCTGTCACCGGCGGCAGGCGTGCGGTCGCCTGAGGCGAGGCGATCGAGGACGGTCGAGCCATCGGCGAAGGCGACGATCTCATCGCCGCGGACCTCGCCCGCGAGTGGTGCGCCGCCGCCGGGCGGCAGGAAGGTCGCGAGACGCATCGCCGGAGCGTATGCGAGTGTCCCGGCCGTGGCAGCGCTGACGACACGCGAGCGGATCGCGCTCGCCGTGGTCGTAGCGTTCACGACGCTGGCCGGGATCGCTCGCTACGCGAACGCCAAGCCCGTGCTCGCATTCGCGCTCGCGACGATCGCGCTGGCGGGGCTGGCCTATGTCGTGTCGTTCGCCACCGAGCAGCGTTGGGCAACCTGCCCGAGCTGTTCGTCGTGATCTTCGCGCTGCACGCCGGCCAGACCGTCGTCGCCCAGACGTCGATCATCGGCTCGATCTTCGCCAACGCGCTGCTCGTCCTGGGGCTCGTGATCGTGGTCGGCGCGACGCGCGCGCCCGACAGCTGCATGCGGTTCGGGCGCAAGCTGGCGAACGACACCGCCACGCTCCTGCTGCTGTGCACCTTCATCATCGTGCTGATCGCGCTGAGCCTCGCGTCGAGCGATCCCGCCAGCCATCACGTCAAGGGTGTGAGCACGATCGGCGCGGTCTGCCTGCTGTCCGTCTACGTGGTCTGGGTGATCCCGTACGTGCGCAGCGAGGGGGGCGCGATGGGTGAGTCCGGCCACGCGCCGCGCGTGCCGCTCGCGCTGTCATCCGCGCTGCTGGCGACCGCGGGCGTGGCGAGCGCGTTCGTCAGCGACTGGTTCATCCACGCGCTCGATCCCGCGATCGAGCAGCTCGGCATCAGCCAGGCGTTCGCCGGCCTCGTGATCGTCGCGATCGCCGGCAACGCCGTCGAGAACACGACCGGGCTCGTGCTCGCCTGGAAGCGCCAGTCCGACCTCGCGATCAGCGTGGTCAAGAACTCGGTCGCCCAGATCGCGGCGTTCCTCTACCCCGTGCTGGTCCTGATCTCGCTGACGTTCGCGCACACGCTGACGTTCGCGCTCGCGCCGGTCTACGTCGGCGCCCTCGCGCTGACCGGCATCGCGGTCTGGCAGGTGACCGGCGACGGCGAGGCGTCGGCGTTCGAGGGCTGGGCCCTCGTCGCCACCTACGTCATCCTCGCCGCGCTGACCTTGTACGAGTAGGCGCGCGCTTCGGCAGCTCGGCGGCGTGGTGCTCGATGAAGCGCGACAGCTGCGCCGGGCGCTCGCGCTGCGGGTGGTGGCCCATGCGCGGCCAGATCTCGACGTGCGCCTGCGGCAGCGCGGCCTTCACGGCCTTGGCGTGCGCGAGCGGCACCAGCGCGTCGCGCTCGCCCCAGAGCGCCGCGACCGGACCGTCGAACTCCACGGGGCGGCGGTGGAACCCGCGCGGCGACCGGCCCGCGGCCGCGATCGCCGTCACAGCGCTACGCACGCCGGGCGCGGACTGGAACGCGCGGCGGCGAAGCCGTTCGGTCAGATCGCGCGACGGCAGCCGGCCGTGGGCGACGAACGTGGCGTAGCCGGCCGTCACGAGCAGCGGGCTGATCAGCGCCAGCGGAAGGGCGAGCTGTGCCGCGTCGCGCACGACGGGCAGCGCGAACCACTCCGCGAGGCGGATGTGCCCGTAGCCCGCGGGCGCGAGCAGCACGAGCGAGTGGACGCCCTCGCGGCGCTCCGCGACGGCTGTGGCCACCGCGCCGCCGAGCGAGTGGCCGACGAGCGTGCACGCGTCGATGCCGAGGCGGTCGAGCCCGGACGCAACGTCCTCCGCGTAGGCCCTGATCCGCGGCCAGCGCGGCAGGTCCGAGCCGCCGAACCCGGGCAGGTCGATCGCAAGGCACGGGCGATGGGTGTCCATCGCCAGGCCGGTCCAGCCCTCAGAGTCGTCGAGCAGGCCGTGCAGCAGCACGAGCGGCCGGCCCTCACCGGGCCAGCTGCGGATCCTCAGCCGGCGACCCTGAGCGAGCCGCACGTCACGGACGTCTGGCGCTCGCATGGTGTCCATTTCATCGGCACTACCGGTCGGCAACCGCAGCCCGCAGCTCGCGTTCCTCTTCCGGCCTTCAGCGCACGTCCCGCGGGCGTCGCCGCGGCGCGCGCGGCGGCCAGCGCGTCGCCGAGCGATCCCGGCTGTGCGGCGCCGAGCCGCTGCGCCTCGGCGGCGTCGATCACGCGGCCCGTGAGGCACAGGTCGCGGGCGATGCCTTCGGGCAGCGCGGCATCTCGGGCCGGTTGAGCGTGAGCTGGACGACGCCGTCGGCCTGCTCGCGAAGCAGGATCGGCTCCGTCACGGCCTGCAATGCTGCCGCATGTGCGCCTCCGCCACCTGCTGATCGCCGTCGCGGCGGGTCTCGCGCTCGCGGACGCGTCGGTGGTCACACTGGCGCTGCCCGACATCCTGGTCGACCTCCACACGACGGTGGACGGCGTCGCGGCTGTGATCGGCGTCTACACGGTCGTGCTCGTGGTGACGCTGATACCTGCCGAGCGCGTCATGCGCCGCACCGGGCCGGCGCACGCGGGCGCCGCGGGGCTCGCGATCTTCGCCGTCGCCTCGATCGGCTGCGCCGCTGCCAACTCGCTGACGGTGCTGCTGATCGCGCGCGCGATCCAGGCGGTCGGCGGCGCGGCGGCGCTGATGGCGGCGTTCTCGCTGCTCGTTGCCAAGCGCGACGCGCGCCAGCTCTGGCTCTACGCCACCGTCGTCGCGAGCGCGCTCGGACCTGCGCTCGGCGGCGCGCTGACGCAGGCCTTCGACTGGCGCGCGATCTTCGTGGTCCAGGCGCCGGTCGGCGCGCTCGCCGCCGTGGCCTGCCTGCTCGAGCGCGACGTCGTGATTCCGCCGCGGGTTGAGCGCGAGCCGTTCCGGCTGGTGCCGGCGGCGGCGCTCGCGATGCTGTCCGCCGCGCTGAGCGCGGTGCTGTTCCTGCTCGTGCTGATGCTCGTCGCCGGCTGGTCGGAGGCGCCGCTGCGCGCGGCCGCGGCCGTGACCGTGATCCCCGCGGGTGCGCTCGCCGGATCGCGGATCAAGGGCTCGTTCGAACGGCTCGCCGCCGCCGGCTGCCTGCTGGTCGGCGGAGGCGTGATCGCGCTCGCGCTGCTGCCCGAGCCGAAGCTCGTCTGGACGCTTCTCCCCCAGGCGCTCGCCGGCGTCGGGATGGGCATGGCGCTGCCGTCGCTCGCCGGCGGGCTCCTGCCCGAGCGCGACAGCGCCGACGCCGCCGCGCTCCTGACGCTGCGCCACCTCGGCATCGCGGTGATCCTCGCCGTGCTCGCGCCGATCGCCTCGCACAACCTCACCACGGCGACCGAGCGCGCCCGCGAGCGCGGCGTCGCGCTCGCCCTCGACGCCCCGCTCGACCCGCTGGAGAAGATCAAGCTCGC
>VAYD01000526.1:0-855 GCA_005883905.1 Actinomycetota bacterium | reverse complement strand
GGCCTGCGCTAGGCCGTCGCCGCGCACCGCTCCGACGTCTCCGAGGGCGAGCGCGCGACCTACGACACGCTCGGCCGCCGCGCCGACGAGACACTCACCGACGCGGTCGCCGAGGCGTTCCGCCCCGCGTTCATCGTCACGGGCGTGCTCGCGCTGATCGCCGCGCTGCTGCTCCTGCTGCCGCCGCCCGGCGTGGCGTTCGCCGCCGCGACGGCGACGATCGCCGCCTACGCGCTGCTGCACGCGACGATCGCGCCCGAGCCGGTGAAGATCCAGGACCCGTGCAAGCCGCGCAACGTCCCGAGCGCGGGTGGCATCACCGGGTTCCTGCAAGGCCAGGCGCTCAAGCTGCTGGACTCGACCGCATGCCGGCTGCACGCCTCGCGCGAGGAGCTCGTGCTGGCGCTCGCCGACCCGCAGGACCGCGAGCGCTTCAAGGAGCGCCACGGCGTCGACGTGCGGTCGCTGTCGAGCGTGCTCGGCTCGCTGATCAGCGGCTGAGCCACGTCCCGAGCGCCCGCGCGTCCTCGATCAGCGCGCCGCGCAGCTTGCCGCCATGCAGCGCCGCCGCGGGGTGGTACAGCGGGAAGAGGTCGCGCCCGCCCGCCTGGTGCGGGCGGCCGTGGACGTCGGCGATCCTGACGCTCGGGTCGAAGCGCGCGAGCGCGTGGCGCCCGAGCGGCACGACGAGCTCCGGCTCGATCACGTTGAGTTGCGCCTCGAGCCACGGCCACGCGTGGGCGACCTCATCGGCGCGCGGGTCGCGGTTGCCCGGCGGGCGCGACTTGAGCACGTTGGTGATGAAGACGTCCTCGCGCCACAGACCAGCCTCCGCCAGGAGCGTGTCGAGGAACC
>VAYD01000100.1 GCA_005883905.1 Actinomycetota bacterium | reverse complement strand
CGGAGCTTCGTGTTCTTCCCCTCTTGACGACGCACCTGACGTTCAAGGAGGTCGGCCAGCGGGCCCACCTGTCCCACCACACGGTGAAATCGCACGCGATGTCCATCTACCGCAAGCTCGAAGTCACCTCGCGCGGCGCGGCCGTCGAACGAGCTCGAGACATCGGCCTGCTCTAGCAAAGCGGCGGAGCCTCAATTCATCCTGTCTGCGCGATGCCGCGCGCGTCCGGACGGTGTTTGATGGAAACGCGGGGTCTCCCTTGACCGACACAATCGAATACCAGGAGCGGCTACGCAGTTTGGCCCTCAACGACGCATGCTTCGTGCGGTCGGTGCTCGGTATGGGTCAGGACACGGTCGAGGTCTCGCGGCTGGATCCGAAGGCGTACGCGCTGGTCAGGCTGGCGGCGGTGCTGGCCATCGGCGCCACGTCGAGCTCCTACAACACCAGGGTGGAGGCGGCGTTGGCCGCTGGTGCCAGCTTCGATGAGATTGTCGGCATTCTGATCGCCGTCGCTCCCGAGATCGGCCTCGGGCGCGCCGTCTCCGCGGCACCCGAGCTCGCGCTCGCGCTCGGCTACGACGTCGACGCCGCGCTCGAAGCGGTGGACTGACTCCCGATTCATCCCGTCGGAGCGATGCGGCCGGCGCCGCCGCCGTGCGAGGGTCGGCGACATGCCCCTGCAACTGCTCGTCCTGGCGCTCGATGCTGCGCTCTACCCGACGCTGCTGGCGGCCGTCGTGATCCTGCTGTCGCAACCCAGGCGCAAGCCGCTTCTCAGCGCCTACCTCGCCGGCGGCCTCACGATCAGCATCGGCCTCGGGCTCGGCATCATCGCCGCGCTCAAGGGCTCGAGCGCGGTCGACAGCAGCACCTCGGCTGTGAGCTGGACGACGGACCTCGCCGTCGGCGGGCTGGCCCTTCTGCTCGCCGTCGCCCTTGCCACGCGGGCGGACGCACGGTTCCAGGAGCGCCGGCGGGCGAAGAAGCCCGACAAGCCCGTCGACCCCGACGCGGAGCAGAAGGAGCCGTTGTCACAGCGCCTTCTGGCTCGCGGCTCGGCTCCGGTCGTCTTCGTTGCCGCCCTCGCGATCAACCTGCCGGGTGCCGCGTACATCGTCGGACTCAAGGACATCGCAGCCGCTCACCACTCGACGGCCGGAGACATCGCGCTTGTGGTCGCGTTCAACCTCATCATGTTCATGCTCGCTGAGATCCCACTCCTGGGGCTGATCTTCGCCCCCGACGCGACCGTGGCGCGCGTCCATCGCGTCAACGGATGGTTCTCCGCCAACGGGCGCAGGATCGCCGTCGTCCTCTGCGCGGTCTTGGGCTTCTTTCTGATCATTCGAGGCATCGTGGACGCCTGATTCATCCGGATCGACGGATGCGTGGGGATCCACTCGGCGAGAGAGTTGGCGTAGCGAGACGACGAAGCGTCAACCAGGAGAGCGAGCAGGTGATGTCTGACAACGACACGTTGAGCCGCAAGCCGTCGGTCCTGCTGGTCTACTACACGTACACGCAGCAGGCCCTCAAGGTGGCGGAAGCCATGGCGGAGCAGTTCCGCAAACAGGACTGCAGCGTGACCCTCGCCAAGATCGAGTTCACGGACAAGCGCTGGCTCGAGCGCTTCAGCCGGTTCCCGTTGAAGCATCCCTGGTCCGAGGTGCTTGGGATGTTCATTCCGCAAATGCGGGGCGCGACCGGCGAGATCGTCATCCCCGAGGAGGCGAAGCGCGACGACTACGACCTCGTCTGCATCGGCTCGCCAACATGGTTCTTCAGGCCGAGCATCCCGATGCGCTCGTACCTCGTGTCGCAGGAGGCAGGCCCGGTCCTCGACGGCAAGCCCTTCGCGATCTATGTGGTTGCCCGGCGCTACTGGAGCATCAACATGAAGGGCGTTCGCAAGCTCGCCAAGAAGAGGGGCGGCGAGTACGTCGACAACATCCACTTCGTCTACGCCGGGCGCCAGATCCGGTCGTTCCTCGCACTGATCGGCTACTTCACCCACGGTGAGAACCGGGAGAAGTACGCCGGCATCAAGATCCCGCCCACCAATCTCCAACCCGGATATGAGGAGCAGGCGCGCGCCTTCGCGAGCAAGCTCGCGGATGGCCTCCAGGTGCTGGCGGCACCCGCAGGAGATCCTCCGGTGCCAGCGGCGAAGGTGTAGGTGCGTCGGCATGGCGATTCCCTGGCCTCTGAGAAGCGTGCTCGCCGGCACCGCGGGCACCACGACAATGACGCTCGCCTATGCAACCGAGCGCCGGCTTCGCCGTAGCGCGAGCGGCCCGCTGGACTACGACGACTCGCTCGTCCCAGGTCAGATCGTGGCGTCGATCATGCACCTGCCCCACGTGACCGATCGCGAGGAGAACGAGCTCGCGCTCGCCCTGCGGTGGAGCTACGGCTCTGTGTTCGGCCTGTGGCACGGGATCCTGCGACGCCGCGTCGGCGAGCCGTGGGCGAGCATGCTCTTCGGCGCCACGCTGATGAGCGCGACGCTGACGCTCTTCCCACTGCTCGGTCGCACCCCGCCCCCATGGCGCTGGCCACCCGCCCTGCTCGCGACCAGCTTCGGCACGCATATTGCCTACGTGTCGGCGGTCGCGGTCGTTGACGACGGCATTCGCCGCACCACATGACTGCCTGGCGTCGTCAGCCACCCATGCCGGCCTGCGCCTCGGCGAGCCCGGCCTTGAGTTCCTTGGCGCTCATCCCGTCGATGTGCGCCACGGATTTCCGGACTGCGTTGGCGAGCGCTGCGTCGACGGCCTCGGCGCCGGCGGCGTCGTAGATGGCGATCACGCCTCCGGCGCCCGGCGGCAGCGCGGCGTCGAGCTTCTCGCCGATGCCGCTTTCGACGCGGTGCTTGGCGAACTTGCCGACGACGGTGCCGGCGGCCGCGCCGACGGCGGTCGCGGCGAGCAGCGGCGGCGCGAGCAGCCCGACGACGAGGCCGGCGCCGCCACCGAGCTTGGCGCCCTTGCGGCCGAGGTGGTCGCCGGTCTCGGTCACTGACACGTCTCCGTCGGCGTCCTTCTGCACGACGGCGACTCCCTCGACGGTGATCGTGCCCTCCTCGGCGAGCTTCAGCACGGCGTCGAAGTCGCGCTTCGCGAGGTCCTCGAAGAGATACGCCGCGATCAGGACGTCTTTGTGGTCATCGCTCATCGTCGATCCTTCCTAGGCGTCCATACCGGCGACGGTGTGGGCCTGTGAGGCCGCCTCGTGGAGGGCGTGCTCGTCGTCGTCGAGGTGCGGGGCGACGTCGAAGACGACCTTCTTGACCGTCCCGGTGAACACGAAGGGCGCCTGGTCGGCGTAGCTTCGGTCGACGACCAGCCCGTTGTCGCGCCCGACGTCGAGGCCCGCGTAGCCGCTGAAGCCGAACGGCACGGTGTGATCCAACCGCCCGCGGCCGACGGGCTCGCCGTCGACGTACAGCGTGACGTCGCCGGGCGTCGCCGGCGCCGCCGCGTCTGCCTTGAACGCCATCTGAACCGTCACGTCGCCGGTCGGCAACTCGCCGTCGGACTCCTGGCGGTATTCGAAGACCCCGAGGAACGCGTAGGTGTGCTTGAGCTTGCCGTCCTGGACGAACAGCGAGAAGCCTCCGAGGTGGCTGGCGTCGGCGACGATCACACCCTCGGCGCCGCCCTCGGGGATGTGAAGGTCCGCGGTGATCGTGTAGGAGTGGTTGTAGACCCGGGGAACAGCCCCTGGAGCCACGTTCTGGACGTCGCCGTAGTAGGTCGTGATCGTCTGCGCTCCGAGCGGCGGCAGGATGCCGAAGAACGGGGAGAAGCCGGCGAGCAGCGGCTTGACGTTGTACTTCTCGGCCTCTTCCCAGAACAACGCCTGTAGCTCCTTGACCTTCTCCGGGTTGGTCTGCGAGAGATCGTTGGCCTGCGAGAAGTCGTCGGGCAGGTAGTACAGCTCGACCGGGTCGTCGTCTGGCCTCCAGACGCCGGGCGCGAATTTCTTGAGCAGCTCCGGATCCAGTCGCCATGGGATGCGCGGCATCCGCATCGACAGCCACCAGCCGTCCTTGTACATCGCCCGGTTGCCGAAGTTCTCGAAGTACTGCTGCGTGTGGCGCTCGGGAGCATCCGCGTCGGCGAGCGACTGCGCGAACGTCACACCGGTCATCGGCTGCTGCTCCACGCCGTCCACGTGCGTCGCCTGAGGGACACCCGCGAGGTCGAGGATCGTCGGGCCGATGTCCGTGACGTGCGTGAACTGCGATCGTAGGCCGCCGGCGTCATCGATGCCCTCGGGCCAGTGCACGACCAGCGGGTTGCGGGTGCCGCCGAGGTGCGAGGCGACCTGCTTGCCCCACTGAAACGGCGTGTTGCTCGCCCACGCCCAGGCCGTGGAGTAGTGCGGGTACATCATCTCGGTGCCCCACGCCTCCAGCCCGCCCCACTTCAGCGTCAGCTGCATCTGCTCGGAGTCGGTGAGCGGCAGCCCGTTGACCATCGTCCCCTCGTTGAACGTCCCCGTCGGGGTGCCCTCCAGGCTGGCGCCGTTGTCGCCCCAGATCCAGACGACGATCGTGTCCTCGAGCTCGCCCATCTCCTCGATCGCGTCCAGGAGCCGGCCGACGTGGAAGTCGGCGTTCTCCGAATACCCGGCGTAGACCTCCATCTGGCGGGCAAAGACGCGCTTGGAGTTCTCGTCCAGCGAATCCCAGGCCGGCATCAGCTCGTCGCGCGGCGTGAGCTGCGTGTCGGGCGGGATCACGCCGAGCTCCTTCTGGCGTGCGAACGTCTCCTCGCGCAGCTTGTCCCAGCCCTCGTCGAAGCGGCCCTTGTACCTGTCCGACCACTCCTTCCAGACGTGGTGGGGCGCGTGGCTGCAGCCGGTCGAGTAGTAGACCATCCACGGCTTGCCGGTCTTGTGGCCCCGCACGCCGTGCAGCCAGTCGATCGCCTTGTCGGTCATCGCCTCCGGGAAGTAGAACGGCGCTCCGTCCTTGCCCTCCTGGACCCCGATGAACCGCTGGTTCTCGGCGATCATGGTGTCGAACTGACCGGCTTCGGGGGCGAGGAAGCCCCAGTAGTAGTCAAAGCCCCAGGCGTTGGGCCAATGGTCGAACGGGCCGGCCGGCCCCTGCTCGCCCTCAGGCGTCAGGTGCCACTTGCCGACGCACGCCGTCGAATAGCCGTTCTCCTTCAGGACCTTCGGGAACGGCGCCGCGTCCCTGGGCAGCATTGCCGAATAGCCCGGGAAGCCACCGGAGAACTCCGGGATGCCTCCCATTCCGACCGCATGGTGATTGCGACCCGTCAGCAGCGCCGCTCGCGTCGGCGAGCACATCGCGGTCACGTGGAAGCGGTTGTAGCGCAACCCCTGCTGCGCCATCCGGTCGTAGTTCGGGGTGGAGATCGGGCCGCCGAACGTGCTCGGGTTGCCGAACCCTGCATCGTCGATCAGCACCACCAGGACGTTCGGCGCGCCCTCCGGGGACTCCACATGGCCGATCTGCTCCCACCCTGGCTGCGAGCCGTCGAGCGTCTGGTTCGCGACGCCACTGAACGGCGGGCGCCGAATCGGCAGCTTGGTGCGGTCAGGCGTCTGATCGCTCACGACGCTCCTCTCGATGGTTGCGCGGGCGACGCGCCGAGCGGCGGTGGGAACGGATGTCCGCCCGTCGCTGACACTGCCGGTACGGTCGCGCAAGGCGCACGCGGCCGCATCGTCCAGAAAGGGTGAATTGGGCCCTAACTGCTGGGCGGGGCGTTCTCGGCGGCTGGTGTTGAGCCGCTGTGACGGCCGAGTTCGACGCTGAGGAACAGGACCAGGATCAGGTCGACGAGCGAGAAGACGATCGCGGGCCCCAAGTAGTCGGGGTTTCCATTCAGCTGGGTGCCGAGCCACACCCGCCGCAGCGGCGCGACCAGCTCGGCCACGGTGTAGGACATCCCGAGGGCGAGGACGGTCGAGATGATCGACACCGCCACGCCGGCGTTGAACAGGTGGGTCAGCAGCTGATCAGCGGACATCGCAGGTTCCGGTTTGCGCGACGCCCTCCTAGGACGTCTTCTCACGGTTCCGCCTGCGAGGCCCTGTGCTCCGCTGACGTCACAGGTCACGGTCGTGTCGACCTTGACGATGATGTTCGAAGGGCACGTCACCGTCGTGTTGGGAATGCCCTGATCGGCGAGCGCCTTCTCGACAGCGGCGTCGGCTGTCGCACCGGGCACCTGGACCGATCCTGGCGTCAGGGCGTACGTGTACTTGCCGAGTCCTTGCTGCGTCACGGTGGCCTTCCCCGTTGCTCCGTCGCTGAAGGTCACGGTGCAGGTGAAGGTGTCGCCCTTCTGCACCGGGATGTTGCTCGGGCACTTCGCGCCGGTGACCTTCGCGGTCGAAGTCGAAAGGCTGCTTTCGATGCCCTGCTCGACCTGTGCGTCGTCGACCGTCTTGGCCTGGGCTGCCGTCGTGCTGCCGCCCTTCGAGCCCCCGCAGCCCGCCGCGCACAAGGCGCCGACGATGAGAGCTCCGCCGGCGAGCGCCGGCCAGCCGCCGCGCCGCTGGGGCACGACGTCTGGCTCTGCGGTCGTCATGTTCGGCGGTGTGCCCATCGTTGCGTCCCCTCGTCGCCTCGGATGCCGACACTCTCGTGTCAGGCGCGGCATCGCCCCACCTAAATGCGCCTGCGACGACCTCGTCCCGGGGTGACGGCGGCGGCGACGACCGCCGTCTTCGCGATCGGCGCCGGGCCGGGCGTGACTGCTCTTGCGACGACTGCGGTCTTCGCGACCGGATGGCCGATGACACCGACTCGTCCGACGCGTGCTGGTCTTAGCGGCATGCTCAAGCTCCTTGGGTCACGAGTGCTTCGTCGGCCTCGATCGAGGCGATGATCGCCTGAATCGGAATCCGGCCGTTGGCGATCAGTTGCCCGCCCGAACGGCGTGCCGCCGACGCGAACTTCGCCGCCCAGAGGTTCTCCCAGATCAGGACGCCGGCCGTGCTGCCCGGCTCCATCGCGGCGGCGAGATGCACGACATCGTCCTCGGCCAGCAGATCCGCCAGCTGTGCCTCGAGCTCCTGCAGCGGTCCGAGGTCGGCCACGTCGGAGAGCTCCATCGCTTCGATCGACCCATCCGCGTCCTTGGTGAGGATCAGGACGTCGATGACGCGGATCGTTCCGGAGTCGACCAGACTGACGAGCTCCTCGACCATCTCGCCCGTGAAGTTGCTCTCGCCGGCGGGAAACTCGACCACGGCGTAATCAACGGGCCCCAGCTGGTCCAGCGCTGGATCAGTCATAGCGCGGCCGGTACCCGGCGATCCTGGACGAGGTAGGCCATGATCAGCGCGAGCGGGAAGAAGAACAGGCTCAGGATGAAGTAGCCGAAGAAGCTGTGCCCCTTGCGACCGGCCACGCGGGCCGGCCAGAACGCGAGCGCGATCCAGAGCACGGCAAGGATCAGCACCCCAAATGTGGAAACGGCAAGAACGGGAACCATCGTTCCCTCCGATCGTTCGTGCAGCCCGGTTGGGCGGCAGCAGATCGACGCTACTCCTCACCGCATGGCCCGTCCTCATCCTTTCGGGATGAGGCTGGTCGCGGTCCGCCGACAGCTGAGCGCGTCCGGCCGCTTCACCCGATACGGCTGATGCGCCCAGCGGTCGTGGTTGGTCAGATCGGCCTATGCGCGCTCTCCTCGCTATGGCCCCGGTCGCACTCGCCCTGTTTGTTGTGGGTCCTGCGACCGCCTCGACGAGCATCAACTACGGGCCGATCTCGCACAAGGGCCTGACGAACGCCGGCCCCGCGCCGACGGGGTTGAAGCTGTCGTTGCAGCTTGGGTTCATCGCAAACCAATCCGGAATCTCCAATGCCGTCAAGGCGGCGAGCAACCCTGCCTCGTCGAGCTACGGCAAGTACCTGTCGATGTCGACGCTGCAGAGCAAGTACGGCGCGTCGTCGTCGAAGCGCAACGGCGTGATCAACGCGTTCAAGAAGTACAGCAACACAGCCAAGATCGACGTGACGCATCTCCGCGCATACGTCACGCAGAGCATC
>VAYD01000099.1:8543-10124 GCA_005883905.1 Actinomycetota bacterium | reverse complement strand
GAGCCGCTCCCACTGCCTGAAGCCGGCGGTCGCCGCCTCGCGGGTCGTCTTGTCGAGCGCGCCCGCCACGACCGGGCAGCCCGCCGCGAACTCCGAGTCGCGCAGCGTGGCTGTCCAGTCGTCGATGAAGGCATCGAGGGCGGAGACGACGTCGCCGGACGCGAGCAGCGATTCGAGCCGCCGCGAGGTGAAGCCCGCCGCCCACTCCGTCGCCTCCTCGGCGAGCTGTGCACGGCCGTCGGGGAAGTGGTGGTAGATCGAGCCGCGCGGCGCGCCGCTGTGCTCGAGCACGTCGGGCAGCGCGGTGCCGGCGACGCCCCGCTCGCGCTGGAGCAGCGCCTGGCTCACGATCATGTTCCGGCGGGCGTCAGAGCGTCTGGCCATTGACTATGACGAACATCATAGTATGTTGCGCAACATGCCGATGATCGACGTCACCTATCCCGCCGACGCGCTGACCCCGGAGGCGCGCCAGAGCCTCGCGAACGAGCTCACGACTGCGCTGCTGCGCGCGGAGCGCGCGCCCGACACCGCGTTCTTCCGCTCGATCACCTGGGCGATCGTGCACGAGCTGCCGGCCGACCACATCTACTCCGCCGGCAAGCCGGTGCAAGCGCCCGTCGTCCGCGTCGAGGCCACGACGCCGGAAGGCGCGCTGTCCGACCGCCGCCGGGCCGAGTTCGTCGAGTCGGCGACGAAGGCCGTGACTCAAGCGTTCGGCATTCCGGAGCAGGAGACGCTCACGCGCGTGTGGGTGACACACCGCGAGATCGCCGAGGGCAGCTGGGGCGCCGGCGGCCAGATCGTCCAGTTCGCGCAGCTGCGCGAGATGGCGGCGGCGGCGCGCGCCGAAGAGGGCGCGGCGGTCTAGCTCGACTTGCGGGCGTTCGGTGCGATCGCCTTGCTTGGCCCTCGGCGTCGGCTGCGTCGGCGAGGGAGAGGTCGCAGCCGGCACTCGGTTGTGGGCCGGATGTTGCTCGCATAGCGAGAACTTTCCGGCCCAGAACGCCGAGCCGAGCCGCTTGCGTGATGAGCTCTCCGACAGGTGGAGAGCACGCCGCGCGCCGAAGAGCGCGCGGCGGTCTAGCCGCGGCGCTCGCTGACGACCTCGAGGTCCTCGACGCGCAGGAGCCGGACCTCGAGCTCGTCGATCGTCAGTCGCTTGATCGACGCACGGCCGATCGCCAGGCGCCCGATCGCGAACGCCCCGACCGCGATGGCGCCGATTGACAACGCCCCGATCGCCATCGGCCCACGAAGGCTCGGCCCGGCCAGCGTGAGCCCGGTGGCACGGACCGGTGGGAGCTCGACTGCGCGATGGCGTCTGCGTGGCATGGGCTTTGATGGTACGCCGGGCCGCTCTCGCCGCCCTTCGAACCCGCGCGGCGAGGAGGTCGAAGCTGGTGTCGAGGGCGTCGATGTCAAGGGTCATCGACGCAGTGTCGGCTGCGTGCCGCGACGCCGACGGTGGGTGAATCCGACGTCAAGCGGCGGAGAACCGCCAGGCAGAGCCGACGGATCATGCAATGTCGACTCTGCCTGCTCGCGTTCGTTGTGCCTAGCCCGCCGTGTTCGTGAACT
>VAYD01000099.1:6607-8535 GCA_005883905.1 Actinomycetota bacterium | reverse complement strand
TCCCCGGGCTGCCCAGAGTGAACAGGGTCCGGAACGCGCTGCCCTGCGAGTCCAGGCCCTGGTAGTCGCCCACGAAGTAGCCGCGGGCGTACGGCGTCTGATGCATGTCGAACGGACCGCCGAGGTGGTCCTCCGTCCACGTCGCGCCGCCGTCGGAGGAGCTCACGATCCAGTGGTCGGTCGTGAGGGCCTGGTCAGTCGACACGTCGTTGCGGAAGTCGTAGTACGAGACCGCTACGACGCCGTCGCCGTTGACGTGGATCGTCGGCTCGAACGCCTGGTCGGTGAAGGTGTCCGACGGCGTCTGGTTGACCTTCATCGGATCCGACCACGTCAGCCCGCCGTCGTCGGAGTACGACACAAGGATCAGGTCGTCGCCGTAGGGGTTGTCCTGGTGGTCCTGCCAGGCGATGTAGATCCGCCCCGCGTCGGACCTAACGAGCACGCACGACGGGCTGCCCGTGATGAACGGCCGGCAGTGGATCGGCTGCGGATCGGTCTCGCCGATCGCGTTCACGGGGGCGACGAAGATCGCCTTCTTCGACCACGTCGCGCCCTTGTCGGTCGACCGGATGACCTCGATGTCCGACCGCTGGCGCGCCACCGCGCCATGGTGGCTCACCCGGCTCTCGATGTGCATGAACCCGTCGACCAGCGTCCCGTTCGGCAGCACCACGATCTGGTTGGAGATCGTCTGGTTCTGCGTGCCCGGGCTGTAGATCGGGCGTGCGGGCTCCCATGTCGGGTTGGCCGCAGCCCCGTTCGTCGTCCGTGCGAACCAGGCGGGCCCGGTGTACGCGTGCGCGTGCTCGAACGCCGTCGCCGGCACGTTCTCGGCCGGCGACACGATCCGATCCCAGACCGCGTAGACGAGGTTGCCCGTCGGGTCGGTCCGGTCCGCAGTCAGCGATTCCTTGTCGTTGAAGTTGTTGCCGAGCGGGATGCCGGCCTTCGACGTGTCGAACTTCAGGACGAACGGCTCGCTCCACGTCGACGTGCCGTGCTGCATCCGCGCGGCGAGCACCGCGTTGCGGGTCGTCGTCCGGTCAACGGACAGACTGATCGACCACAGGTCGCCGTTGGGCGCCCATGACACCCATGGATCCGAGGACCGGCCGAAGTCGCCGTGGTTGGCCGCCGTGCCGCCCGCGCAGTTGCTGTAGTGCGGCCACGAATAGGCCCAGGACGAGCCGCCGCTGTGGCTCACGGCCGCGACGAGGCCGTGCGCGCCGCCGTCGGACCAGCGGTCCTGCTGCCACATGCCGGCGACATCGTTGGGGTTGGTGGGACTCACCGTCAGCCAGGGCTCGACCTCCGAGTCGTGGTAGTTGAAGTTCGTCCCCGGGAAGTTCCCCTCGGTCGCGCCGCCGCAGCCGGGCGCGAAGGGACTCGGAATGCTGACGTCCACGGGCGCCGTCACCGTCAGCGGTGCGGCTCCCGCGGGCAGGGCGGAGGCGCCGAACACCGGCAGTGCCGCCGCAAGCGCGAGAAGTACTCGTCGCATGACCCTCCCATCAGGTCTAAAAGAGGCAAACCGCGGGGCAGCCCCGAGCCCGGCACCGCATCTGGGGAGGTACCCGATGGCGTGCCGAGAAGAACCGCCGGTCCCGGCATAGGCGCAATGGGGCAAAAGCGCCGCTGCCGGGACCGGACGGGCGGCCATGGTGGCGACGCGGCAGGCGAGCGGCCAGATTCCCCGTTCCAATCCTGGTGTGACGCGTCACAATCTTCAGATCGCAGCAACGGTCTCGCCACTGACAGCGCTCGTCCGTCGCATCGATCGCGACACCCTCGCCGAACAGATGTTCAGCAGGTTCCGGGACGAGATCCCGGGCTACACACGCATGCCCGACTCCGTCGCCGGCGGCGAGGTCCTGCAGGTCATCAGCGAGAACCTCAGCCTGTGCCTGGACTGGGTCGCCGGCGGC
>VAYD01000099.1:484-6589 GCA_005883905.1 Actinomycetota bacterium | reverse complement strand
TCGACGTGTTCCGGGCGTCGGCCAAGCACCGCGCCGCGGAAGGCATGCCGCTCGAGGACGTGCTGCGGGCCTATCGGATCGGCGGCCGGGCGGCATGGCGCGCGCTGGTCTCGGAGGCGACGAAGGCAGAGCGCGACGCGCTGCCGCGTGCGGTCGAGCTGATCATGGACTACATCGACCGCGTCTCGAGCGTCGTGGCCGCGGCGTACCTGGAGGAGAAGGCTCACCACGTGTCCGAGCAGGAGCGCGGCCTGCGCGCGCTGCTCGATGCCCTGGTCGGCTGCGAGGCGCTCGACGCCCGCCACTACCAGACCGCCGAGCGCATCGGCCTCTCGTTGAGCGACGAGCTGGCGGCGTTCGCCATCGCGGTCCCCGGAGTCGGCGCCAGCGGGCACGCGCGCGTCGCCGCGAAGCTGCGCGGCGGCGGAACGCTGGCGCTGACAGAGGGCGAGCGAGTCGTGGGGGTGATGACGCCGCGCCACGACCCGGCGGGCGCGCTGCCGGCCGGCGCCGTGGCGGTCGTGGACGATCCCGTCCCGCGTGAGGACCTGGCGGCGAGCCTGGCCGATGTGCGGCTCGGCATGGACGCCGCCGTGCGCGAGGGGCTGACCGGCGTCGTGGCATTGCGCGAGCTCGCGCTCGACCTGCTGCTCGCCCGCTCGCCGCGGGTCGCCGCCGACCTGCGCCGCAACATCCTCGGCCCGCTGGCCGAGGGCGGCGCGCGCAGCGACCTGCTGCGGACGGTCGACGCGTATGTCTCGCTCGGCTGCGACCGCCGCCACGCGGCCGAGCAGCTGCACATCCATCCCAACACACTCGACCACCGGCTGCGCAAGGCGCGCAAGCTGACCGGGCTCGACCTAGACGATCCCGAGGACCTCGCGACGATGGTCCTCGCCCTGCATCAGCCGCAGCCCCGGCGCGTCACGGCTTGAACGCGCCGGGGACTGTGGCCCTCTGCTCTAGGCGATCGCGACCGTCGCGGTCGCCGTGTTGCCGGCGCCGTCGACGATCGTGACCGTCGCGTGATCGGCACCCGACGGCACGGTGACCGAGGTCCCGGCGGCGCTCGCGCCGTCCGAGAAGGTCCAGTGCGCCGCGAGGACGTCGAACCGCTGGCCGCCGAGCGCGCGAGCCGTCAGGACGACCTTTCCGTCGGCCGTGTCCTGATCGACGGCGGCCGACAGCGGCGCATCGATCCGGACGGTCTGGGCCCAGCGGTACGTCTTGCCCAGGTTGTCCGTCACGCTCGCCTGCGCCCGGTACGTCCCGGGGCCAGGGAAGGTGTGCGTGAAGCGGGTCTGGTTGCTCTGCGTCTCGATCGTGCCGTCGCCGAAGTCCCACGCGATCTTGGCGTCGCCCTGAGTACCGGCGCTCGACCCGATCGATGTCGACGGCGCGCCTGGGGCCTGGGCCTTCTTGGCGGTGCCGTAGAAGCTCACCGCAGGGTCGTCGGTCTCGACGCGGCTCGAGTAGAACTGGATCGTCGGCTCCGCGAATGCATTCGGGTTGTCGACCTCCGCGTACGGGTGCTCCGCTGCGGGGACCAGCCCGAGCGCGGCGCCCGCCGCGTCCACGGCGTCGACGTTGTCCTGCGCGAGGTGCGAGCCGACGTTGAAGCGCTGGAAGTCGCTCTGCGCGAGCTGCGCGGACGGGTAGACACCGGGGCGCTGGTCCCAGTAGTAGCCGAGCTGGTCGCCGGCGTGATCGATGATGTGCGAGTCGCGGATCCCGTCGGAGCCGTCGAACGCGCGCTTGATCGCGCTCGTCACCTCAGGGAAGGCCTCGCCCGGCGCCGTGGCGTACACCTGGTCGCCGACGCGGGCCACGGTCGCCGTCGTGCCGACGGCCGGCACGGGCGTGAACCACGGCGCGTCGAGCGAGCGGTTGATCGTGAAGATCCCGCCGACGGCGCTCCAGTCCCATGTGCCCTCGCCGTTGTTGCCCGCAGGCTCCGACAGCGGACCGGGGCAGCCGAGCGGCCCACCGGGGTGGTTGCACGACATGGCGGCGAGCAGGCCCATGTTCTCTGCCTGAGTCGAGAACGGCTGCGACGCAGCGGCGAGCGTGGTGTCCTTGATGCGATGCGCGTGGGTCAGGGCGCGCATGACCTGGTTCGTGATGAACCGGCCCTGGTGCCCGACCTCGTCATAGGTGGAGTCGGCTCCGATGCTCTCCTGGCGGCCGAGCGTGGACTCCGCCACGACGGACGTGCCACCGAGCAGCTCCTTGAGGCGGTCGCGCACGTAGCCCGGGTAGTCGGCGCTGAACTGATGCTCCGGCGACGAGATCGGGTTGTACTGGTCGACGTGGGTCGGCACATCCATGTACGTCGCGACCGTCGCGCCGGTGCCCGGCTCGCGTGCCCACAGGATCGGCAGCTCGGTGTCCACGGCGAACCCGGCCATCTGGTCGGTGCCCTGGACCTGCGAGACGAGACCCTTGATCGTGCCCGTCGCGGACCACAGCTCCGCATCGCGTGCGCCGGCCTCGGCGTCGAGGACGGCCTTGACCGCGGCCTGCTTGATCGCGTGCAGGTACGCCGGGTCGGTGTGGCCCCAGATGCCCATGATCGTCGGGGCAGCGTGGTCGTGTGTGGCGGACACGACCACGTTGGAGGCGCTCACGTCGTAGCCGCGACCCGCCAGCGCGGCCGCCGCCTCGCGGCGCGCGTCGTCGGCTCCATCACCCTCGTTCGGGGCCTGGTAGGCCGCGAACCAGCCTTGCGAGTCGACCGACACGAACGTCACGGCGTCCTTGCCGTGTCCGACGAAGAACGCGCGGACCTGCAGCGGATCGTGGACGCCGTTGGTGACGATGTAGTTGGCGCCGTAGCCGCCGACCGGCATCGGGCTGGTCGGCGAGATGTCGACGACCGCGGTGCCGACCTTGAAGAGCGAGCGATCCTGCTTGGGTGCCGGCGCGGCGGGGTGATCGTCGCCCGGCGCTTGCGCCTGGGGCGCAGGGGCCGGAGCCGGGCAGCGCCTGGGATCGAGCGCCAGCGCGCGGCGGTCGCGCACCGTGGACGTGTGCGATCCGCGCCGGAGGGTCATGCGCACCTCGAGCTTGATGGGGCTGCAGCGGCGCAACAGGTCGATGCCGTTGCCGCGCAGCGTGAGGACGCGGCGCACGTGCGTCGCGTGGCGAAACCGGATGCGGCGCGTGCCGGAGATCCGGTGGCCGCGTGCGTACAGCGCGACGCGGGCGACGCTCCGCCGCGGAGCCTCGACGGTCACGACCGCGCCGCGGGCGGCGAGCAGCGCGGTCTGGTTCGGCGTGGCGAGCGTGGCTCGCGGCGACACCGTGGCGGCCGGGGCCGGTACGGCGGCGATGAACAGGGCCGCTGCGGCAAAGCCGGCTGCGGCGAAAGGACGGTGGGACAACTCTCGCTCCTAGGGGTGAAGAAACCGCGGCATGCTGCCGCGCCCGCGCGGAACCGACCAGAGGCCCGTTCCCAATCCTGTTGTGACGCGTCACGAATGCGACGATGCCCGCTGTGAACGAGGACCAGCTCCTGCGCCGGCAGCTCATCTACCTGGAGTCCAGCAGCCCGTTCTACGCCGAGGGCCTGCGCGGCAGCATGGTGCGCGGCGTCGCCGACCTCCCGCGGCTGCCGTTCACCACCAAGGACCAGCTACGCGAGGGCCAGCAGCGCCGGCCGCCGCTCGGCGAGCATCTCTGCGCGCCGCCGGCATCGCTCGTGCGCATCCACGTCACCTCCGGCACGACCGGCGACCCGGTCGCCGTCGGGTTCACCCGGCACGACCACGATGCCAACAGCGCGATCGGCGGCGCGGGATTCGCGATCGCGGGCCTGCGGCCGGACGACGTCGTGGCGCACTGCCTGAACTACGCGCTCTACGCCGGCGGGATCGCCGACCACATGGCGCTCGAAGCCAGCGGCGCCACCGTCGTGCCGGTCGGCACCGGCCAGTCGCGGCGCCTGCTCGAGCTGATCCCGAAGCTCGGGATCACCGCGATCTTCGGCACGCTGTCGTTCCCGGCGCACCTCGCCGCCCGGGCGCGTGAGGAGGGAATCGACCCCGCGGGCCTCGGCATCCGCCACATCGTCACGGCCGGCGAGCCGGGCGCCGGGCTCGCTGCGGTCCGCAGCGAGATCGAGGCCGCGTGGAACGCGACGGTCGCCGACACGTTCGGCATGAGCGACGTCTGGTCGACGATGGGCGGCGCCTGCGGCGAGGGCGGGGGGCTGCACCTGACCGTGCGCGGGCACGCGGTGCTGGAGGTGGTCGACCCTGAGTCGGGCGAGCCGCTGCCGCTCGAGGACGGGGTCACGGGCGAGTTCGTGTGGACGCATCTGCAGCGCGAGGCGTCGCCGCTGCTGCGCTATCGCTCCGGCGATCTCGGGCGGGTGTGGACCGAGCGCTGCGCCTGCGGTCGCGACACGCCGCGGATCCGCATCGACGGGCGCCGCGACGACATGCTGCGCGTGCAGGCGGTGAACGTCTACCCGCAGGCGATCGGCGCGATCGTCGCCGACGACCCGCGGCTCGGGCGCCACTGCGTCGTCGCCGAGGGCGATCCGATCATCCCGCCGCTGGAGGTCTACGTCGAGGCGAAAGACGACGTCGAGCTCGTCGGGCTCGCCGGCCGGCTGCACGATGCGCTGCGCGCCCGTTTCACGGTCGTGCGGCTCGAGCCGGGCACGCTGCCGGTGGCCGAGCACAAGACGCGGATCGTCCATCGCACCGCGCGCGGCGACGAGCTGCCGCCCGCCGTCGCGGCGATCAGGAGAGAATCGCGCGCATGATCGTGACGACCGAGACCCGTGGGACCGCGCGCATGATCGTGTGGGACCGCCAGCAGCGGCGCAACGCCTGGGACCTGGACACCATGACCGCGATCGCCGACGCGATCGAGCAGGCCGGCGCGGAGGCATCGGTTCGCAGCATCGTCCTGCGCGGCGCGGGCGAGCACTTCTCCGCCGGCGACGACCTGCAGAGCGCGATCGAGGCCGACAGCGCCGCGTGGGCGGCGACGATCGAGGGCTTCCAGCGGATGACCCACGTCGTGCTCGCGCTGCCCGTGCCGGTGATCGCGGCAGTCGACGGGGTGTGCGTGGGCGGTGCGCTCGAGTTCGCCGCGAGCTGCGACCTGCGGCTCTGCACGGACCGCATCCGGGTGCTCACGCCCGAGGTCGGCATCGGGCTGGTCGCAAGCAACGCCGGAACGCTGCTGCTGCCCGAGGTCCTGGGGGAGAGCGCGGCGCGCGAACTGCTGCTCGGCGGGCAGGAGCGCGACGCCGCGTGGGCGCTGGGGCACGGGTTCCCGACGGAGATGGTCGCGCCCGGCGAGCTCGATGCGCGCATCGACCACTGGATCGGCGTGTTCGACCGCACGTCGCGCGACGCCGTCGCCGCGACCAAGGCGATGCTCAACGAGCGCTTCGGCTCGCTGCTCGACGAGGCGATGGCGCGCGAGACGTACCACTGCGTGCGTTTGTTCGACGAGCCGGACGCGCGCGCGGCGCTCGCCGGGTTCGCGGAGCGCAGGCGTGGCTGACAGAGCAATGGAGGTTCGCCTGGCGACGCTCGACGACGTCGACGACATCGGCCGCATGCTGCACGACTTCAACTCCGAGTACGAGGACGTCACGCCCGGCCCCGCGGTGATCGCGCAGCGCCTGCGGCCGCTGATGGAGAGCGGCGACTCGGCGGCGCTGCTCGTCGGCGACGGCCCGGACGGGTTCGCGCTGCTGCGCTTCCGCCCCTCGCTCTGGGTCGAGGGCCTGGAGTGCTACCTCGCCGAGCTGTACGTCGTCCCGCACCTGCGCGGGGAGCGCCGCGGGCGTGCGCTCATGGATGCGGTGCTCGCGTTCGCGCGCGAGCGCGGAGCCGGCTACATCGAGCTCAACACCGGCGAGGACGACGTCGCCGCCCGCGCGCTGTACGAAAGCCTCGGGTTCAGCAACCGCGAGGGCAAGGCCGACGGTTCGATCCAGCTGTACTACGAGCTCGAGCTGTGAAGCCGGTCGAGCTGCCCCATCGGATCGACGGGGACGGGTTCGTCCTGCGGCGGCTGCGCGCCGACGACGCCGCGGCTGTCACGGGAGCGTTCCGCGACGACCCCGCGCTGGGCGGGCTC
>VAYD01000099.1:0-440 GCA_005883905.1 Actinomycetota bacterium | reverse complement strand
GATCCACGGACGGAGGCCTTCCTGGGGATGGTCCTGCTGCACTCCTTCGACGACAAGAACCGCCACTGCGAGGTGGCCTTCTGGCTGATCGCCGGCGCGCGGCGGCACGGGCTCGGGACGGCGGTCGTGACGCTGATGATCTCCTGGGCGATGCGCGAGCTCGACGTGCTGCGGGTCGAGCTGACCACGACGCCCGAGAACGCCGCGACCCAGGCGCTCGCGGATCGGCTCGGATTCACGCGCGAAGGCGTGCTGCGTCAACGCAACATCGAGCGCGGCCGGCGCGTCGATGTCGTTTGGTACGGGCTGCTGCGCGAGGAGTGGCTCAGCTGAGCGCGAACCTGACGAGGTCTTCCATGGTGAAGTCGCCATGGGTCGCCGACGGCAGGGACGGTCGCCACCCAGGCCGCCGGTGCACGTAGGACTGCGGGTCGCCCTCG
>VAYD01000098.1:461-6297 GCA_005883905.1 Actinomycetota bacterium | reverse complement strand
GGTGCGCCTTCTCGATCTCGTCGAGCAGGAGCACGCAGTACGGCTTGCGCCGCACCGCTTCGGTGAGCTGGCCGCCCTCGTCGTAGCCGATGTAGCCCGGGGGCGAGCCGACCAGGCGCGACACGGCGTGCTTCTCCATGTACTCGGACATGTCGATGCGCACCATCGCGTCCTCGTCGCCGAACAGGAACTCGGCGAGCGTCCGGGCCAGCTCGGTCTTGCCGACGCCCGACGGGCCGAGGAACACGAACGAGCCCGTGGGCCGCTTCGGGTCCTTCAGTCCGGCGCGCGAGCGGCGGATCGCCTTCGAGATGACGTCGACCGCGGCGTGCTGCCCGATGACGCGCTTGTGGAGCTCCTCCTCCATGCGCATCAGCTTCTGGGTCTCGGCCTCGGTCAGCTTGAACACCGGGATGCCGGTCCACATCGAGACGATGTCGGCGATCTCCTCCTCGCCGATCGCGGGACGCTCACCCTCGCCTTCGCCGGCCTCCCACTGCTCCTCGAGCTCGCGCTTCTTGTTCGTCAGGCGCCGCTCCTTGTCGCGGAGGTTGGCGGCCTTCTCGAACTCTTGCGCCTCGATCGAAGCCTCCTTCTCGCGGCGCGTCGTCTCGATCTCTTCCTCGAGCTCGCGGTACACGGGCGGGGACGTCATCGACTTGATGCGCATGCGCGACGCGGCCTCGTCGATCAGGTCGATGGCCTTGTCGGGGAGCTGGCGGTCGGAGATGTAGCGGTCGGCGAGCTCCGCCGCGGCCTCGAGGGCCTCGTCGGTGATCTCGACCTTGTGGTGCTGCTCGTAGCGGTCGCGCAGGCCCTTGAGGATCTGCACGGTCTCCTCGGTCGTGGGCTGGTCGACGCGGATCTGCTGGAAGCGGCGCTCCAGCGCGCTGTCGCGCTCGAGGTACTTGCGGTACTCGTCGAGCGTCGTCGCGCCGATCGTCTGCAGCTCGCCGCGCGCCAGCGCCGGCTTCAGGATCGAAGCGGCGTCGATCGCGCCCTCGGCGGCGCCCGCGCCGACGAGGTTGTGGAGCTCGTCGATGAACAGGATGATGTCGCCGCGCTGGGTGATCTCCTTCATCACCTTCTTGAGGCGCTCCTCGAACTCGCCGCGGTACTTCGAGCCGGCGACGAGGGCCGCGAGATCCAGCGTGTAGATCTGCTTGCCCTTGAGCAGCTCGGGCACGTCGGCGTTCGTGATGCGCTGCGCGAGCCCCTCGACGACGGCGGTCTTGCCGACGCCCGGCTCCCCGATCAGCACGGGGTTGTTCTTGGTCCGGCGCGAGAGGATCTGCATGATCCGCTCGATCTCGGTCTCGCGACCGACGACCGGGTCGAGCTTGCCCTCGGCGGCGAGCTTCGTCAGGTTGCGCCCGAACTGGTCGAGCAGCTTCGAGGACTTCTTGCCCTCGCCCTGCGCGGCTCCCGCGCCCGAGCCCGCACCCTGGCCGCCGCCCTGGCGGCGCCCGCCGGGGCCGGACAGCATGCGGATGACCTCGTTGCGGATCTTCTCGGAGTCCGCGTCGAAGTCGAGCAGGATGCGCGCGGCAACGCCCTCGTTCTCGCGCACGAGGCCGAGCAGGATGTGCTCGGTGCCGATGTAGTTGTGGCCGAGGCTCAGCGCCTCGCGCAGCGCGAGCTCGAGGACCTTCTTGGCCCGTGGGGTGAACGGGATCTGGCCGGAGGTGACCTCCTCGCCAGAGCCGACGATGCGGACGACCTGGGCGCGCACCCGCTCGACGGTGATGTCAAGCGACTCGAGGACACGCGCGGCAAGCCCCTCCTCCTCACGAAGGAGGCCGAGCAGGATGTGCTCGGTGCCGATGTAGTTGTGCTTGAGCGTTCGCGCTTCCTCCTGCGCGAGAACGACCACCTGACGGGCTCGTTCTGTGAATCGCTCGAACATGGAACTCCCTTACGAAAAACGGTTGCGGCGTGGTCCAGGACGGTTGGAGGGACGGAAAAGCACCCGGCTCCCCATCTTCATCGGCCGCGGCGACGGCTTCTGTGAGGGGATCGGGTCCGGTAGAGGGACATGGCTCAGTCTACCAACGCCCTTCCCCGTGCTTGCGAGGGTCATTCTCCGCGCAACGCGGCACGCAGATCCTCGGCTGTCAACTCGTCGCGGCCGTCGGCCAATGCGGCGGCCAGTGCGCGCCCGAGGGCGCGGCGGGCATCGGGCGCCAGCGGCACGCTCACATGCTCCGGCGCCGAGGCGAACGGTTGCGAACGTCTCAGGGTGGCGGGCGCCGGGGATGCGGCCGTCTGGGGCGACTCGACGACCTCCTCGAGCCCGCGGCGGACGGCGTCGCGCACCGCCTCCGCGCCAAGATGATGCTCGGCGAGGATGCGCGCGGCGATGCCGTCAGGCTCGCGCGCGAGCGCCAGCAGGATGTGCTCGGTTCCGACCCGGTCGTGACCGAGGCCGCGCGACTCGCCGTCCGCGCGCGCCAGGATCTGCTGCGCGCGCGGCGTGAACGGGATGGCGCCCGCGGTGAGGCTGGACGCCGGCGGCGAGATCTCCACGATGCGCTCGCGCACGCCCTCGGCGGTCAGGCCGAGGCGGCGCAGCGCGCGGCCGCCGTGCCCGACGTCGTCGAGCAGGATGCCGAGCAGGAGGTGCTCCCCGCCGAGCGCGCTGTGGCGCATCGTGCGCGCCTCCTCGTTGGCGAAGGCGACGACCTGGCGGGCCGACGGCGTGTAGCGCTCGAACATGGTCAGGATCATCCCCTAAGGGCCATTCCCAATGGTGGACGGGCGGCCGAAGGCCCACCCTTTCCGTCATGAACACGACCACCGACACCACCACTCCCGACCCCGCCCCGAAGCGCCTCGAACGCGCCAAGGAGGGGCGGATGCTGACCGGCGTCGCCGCCGGCATCGGCCGCTACCTCGACATCGACGCCAACCTCGTCCGGATCGGCTTCGTCGTCCTCACCTTCGTGGGCGGCAGCGGCATCCTCGCCTACCTCGCCGCGACAGCGCTGCTGCCCGGCGAGGGTGGTGAACCCGCCATGGTCAAGTCGCTGCGACTGCCGTGGCGCTCGGGCGCAGGCCGCGCCGCACTGGGCGCTGCGTTCATCGTCGTCGCCGCGGCCATGGTGCTCGCGAGCACCGATGCAATCCATTGGGATGTCGCCTCCGGGATAGCGATCCTGGGCCTCGGCGCCGTTCTGATCGCCGCGTCGTTCGCCGGCGGCGCGCGCTGGCTCATCATTCCGGGCCTGCTGCTGGCCGGCGCCGTCGGATTCCTCAAGGCGGCCGACGTGCACCTGCGCGGCGGATGGGGCGATCGCGACATCGCTGTGGCGAGCGTCGCCGACCTGCATGACCGCTACGACCTGTCCGCCGGCCGGCTGCGCATCGACCTGCGCGACCTGCGGCTCGCCGGCGGCGAGGAGCGCAGCGTCCGCGCCCGCGTTGGCATGGGCGATCTGGTCATCCGCGTCCCGCAAGGCGTGACCGTCGATGCCGACGCGCGCAGCGGCGCGGGCCAGGTCGAGCTGTTCGGCCGCCAGTCCGACGGGCTGGACGTGACCCGCACCACCGCGCGCGACCTCGGATTCGGCGGCGGCACGCTGCATCTGGACGCCGACGTCGGCCTTGGCCGCATCATCGTGGTCCGCGACCCGGCGCCGATGGCGGCGCTGCCGAGGCTCGGGTGGGATCACACGCTGTGAGCCGGGCTTCGAACTTCTCCCCTGCGTCGCTGGCGGCGGGCATCGTGCTCGTCGCCTTCGGCGTCTGGATCCTCGTCGGCGACGTGACGTTCGACGCGCTCTTCCCCGCGCTGATCGGCGGCGCCGGCCTGATCCTGCTCATCAGCGGCCTGGCGAGGCGGCGCTAGTGTCGGCCCCCATGGCAGCAGCAGCGGCCGGCATCCCGGCGCTTGACAGCGAGCACCGCAAGCTCGCCGGCGTGTGCGCGGGCATCGCGGGCCACTACCGCATCGACGTCAAGTACGTCCGGATCGCCTTCGTCCTGCTGACGCTCCTCGGCGGGATCGGCGTGGCGCTCTACGGGCTTGCGTATCTGACGATGACCTCACCGACGATCGACGAGGTCGCCGATCCGACGGCGGTGCTGCACGAGGCCGGCGCAAGCTGGCGTGAGGCCGTCGGCGCGGGTGCGGTCGCCGCCGCGGTGGCGCTCGTCGCGGGCGCCGGATGGCAGGTCATCCTGCCCGTCGGCGTCGGAGTCGCGGCGGGCATGGTCGTGCTGCGAAGCGGCATCGCGCAGACCAGGCGCGGGCGCGTCGGCGCCGCGCTCATGATCGTCGGCGCAGTGCTGGTGGCCCAGGCGCTCCCGGCGCTGAGCCAGGTGCAGTCGTTCGCGTTCCCGGTCATCGTGCTGCTGGCCGGCAGCGTGATGCTGTTCGGCCCGTGGTGGCTGCGGATGGCGCAGGCGCTGACGGCCGAGCGCACCGCGCGGATCCGCGCGCAGGAGCGCGCTGAAGTGGCGGCGCACCTGCACGACTCCGTCCTTCAGACGCTCGCCCTGATCCAGCGCCGCGCCGACGACCCCACCGAGGTGGCGCAGCTGGCGCGCCGCCAGGAGCGCGACCTGCGCGCGTGGCTCAACGCGGACGAGACGGCCGCGGCCGACACGCTGCACGGCGCGCTCGTGCGAGCCGCGCGGGAGATCGAGGAAGGCCACGGTGTCGAGGTCGAGGTCGTGTGCGTCGGCGACCGCCCGCTGGGCGACGACACCGCTGCGCTGGCGGCCGCTGCGCGCGAGGCGATCCTCAACGCGGCGAAGTTCGCCGGCGCCGGGCGCATCGACGTCTACGCCGAGGCGTCCGACGAGCGGGCCGAGGTGTTCGTGCGCGATCGCGGCGCCGGCTTCGACGTGGGCGCCGTGCCGGCGGACCGCCGCGGGGTGCGCGAATCGATCGTCGGGCGCATGCAGCGCCACGGAGGGCGCGCCGAGGTGCGCTCGCAGCCCGGCGGCGGGACCGAAGTGGAGCTGTCGCTGTGAAGCGCGTCGCGCTGGTCGACGACCACGCCCTGTTCCGCGCGGGCGTCCGCAGCGAGCTAGAGGGCCGCGTCGAGGTGATCGGCGAGGCCGGCACGGTCGAGGACGCCGTCGCGCTGATCGCGGAGACGAAGCCCGACGTCGTGCTGCTCGACGTGCACATGCCCGACGGCGGCGGCGTCGCGGTGGCGCGCCGCTGTCCGGAGACGTGCTTCCTGGCGCTGTCGGTCTCCGACGCGCCCGAGGACGTGATCGCGGTGATCCGCGCCGGCGCGCGCGGCTATGTCACCAAGACCATCGACGCCGACCGCCTGGCCGACGCGATCGAGCGCGTCGCGGAGGGCGACGCGGTGTTCTCACCGCGGCTCGCCGGCTTCGTCCTGGACGCGTTCCGCGGCGCGGCCGCCGCGGCGCCGGAGGCCTCCGACCTCGACCAGCTCACCCCGCGCGAGCAGGAGGTCCTGCGCCTCATCGCTCGCGGCTACCTCTACAAGGAGGTCGCCTTCAACCTCGGGATCAGCGCCAAGACCGTCGAAGCGCATGTGACCTCCGTGCTGCGCAAGCTGCAGTTCACCAACCGCCACGAGCTCAGCCGCTGGGCGATGGAGCAGGGGTTGGACTGAGCGCTCAGCTCGGGCGTTCTCGGTGTCCGGCGCGCGGTTTGGCCGGCGAGGAAGGGATAGGATCAACGCGCGCGTACCGAAAACCACGCTGGGCGGGGTTTTCGTTCTGTTCGCCGTCCTGCCGCGGCTCCGCTAGGCCTCGACCTCGCGCATCGCCGGGAACAGCACGACCTCGCGGATCGTGCGCCTCCCGGTGAGCGCCATGGTCAGGCGGTCGATGCCCAGGCCGAGGCCGCCCG
>VAYD01000098.1:0-344 GCA_005883905.1 Actinomycetota bacterium | reverse complement strand
AAGCGCGCGCGCTGGTCGTCCGGGTCGTTGAGCTCCGTGAACGCGTTGGAGATCTCCATGCCGTGGACGAACGCCTCGAAGCGCTCGACCAGGCCCTCCTGCGTGCGGTGCGCCTTGGCGAACGGCGACAGCTCGATCGGGTAGTCGATGATGAACGTCGGCGCTTGGAGCTTGGGCTCGACGAACTTCGACAGCAGGTCGTCGACGAGTTGGGGCCAGGTGCGCTCGTCGAGATCCGGGATCTCGACGCCGTGGCGGCGGATCTCGGCGACCAGCGCCTCGCGGTCGCGGTGGGCGAGCACGTCGATGCCCGCCTCCTCGACGATCGCGTCGCGCAGCGTCAC
>VAYD01000522.1 GCA_005883905.1 Actinomycetota bacterium | reverse complement strand
CCACTCCTCGCGCGGACGGTCGCGGTAGATCTCGATGCCGTTGCCCTCGGGGTCGTTCAGGTAGAGCGCCTCGCTCACGAGGTGGTCGGAGCCGCCGGTGAAGCGCCAGCCGACGGCCGCGACGCGCTGGAGTGCGCGCGCCAGCTCGGGGCGCGAGGGTACGAGCACGGCCAGGTGGAAGAGACCGGTGCTGCGCGGCGGTCGCGGCGGCGCGTCCGGGCGGCCGACGAGCTCCACGAGCGCGCGGCCTGGCTCGGCGCCGAGGCGCACCACGTCGCCGGCGCGCTCGACCTCGTTCAGCCCGATCGCCTCCTTGTAGAAGTCGGCGACGTCGTCGAGGTCGGCCACGACCAGCCGCACGGTGCCGATCGCGGCTTGCGGCGAGATGCTCACGTCACCCAACGTAGCGCGGTGCGGTAGCGTCGCGAGCGGATGACCACGGTCACCGAGCTCGAGCTGCCCGTCTTCGACTACTACGAGGACACGTCGCTCCGCGGCGAGCGATACCACGAGACCATGGCGGAGCTGGCGGAGAAGAGCTGGCTCGCGGAGTCGCCGCTCGCGTACTTCGTGCTCGACCGCGAGGCCGCCACGTTCTTCCTGCGCACGCGCAAGGCCACCTTCCCGGGGATGAAGATCGCCGAGCTGTTCGGCATCGAGTCGGGACCGCTGTACGAGGAGATGCGGCGCAACATCCTGCACATCAACGGCCCCGACCACGCGCGCCTTCGCCAGCTCGTGAACCCGGCCTTCACGCCGCGCGCCGCCGACGCCTGGCGGCCCGCGACCGTATCCGTCGCTCACGATCGCCACCGTGATGGGCGCTCCGCTCGAGGACGCGCCGCGGCTGCACTACTGGTCGAACTGGATCCAGCGCCAGTTCGACGCGCCGAGCCTGATGACGGAGCGGGAGACGATCGAGGAGGCGGTGGAGGAGTTCTACGTCTACTGCGCGGACCTGATCGAGCGGCGGCGCAGCGGGCCGGGCGACGACCTCGTCTCGACGCTGATCGCGGCGGAGGAGGGCGGCGACCGCCTCTCCGACGTGGAGTGCATGAACCTGGTGCTGAACGTCCTGATCGGCGGCGTCGACACGACCCAGAGCCAGCTCGCGCACGCGATCCGGCTGTTCGCGCAGCACCCCGACCAGTGGCGGCTGCTCGCCGAGCGCCCCGAGCTCGCGGGCCAGGCCGTGGAGGAGGCGGTGCGCTTCGAGCCCATCACCCCGTTCACCGCGCGGATCATGCTCGAGGACGTGGAGTACCGCGACGTGCTCTTCCCCGAGGGGACGATCGTGATGCTGTCGGCCTTCAACGGCAACCGCGACGGGGTGGAGGAGCCGAACCGCTTCGACATCGCGGCCGACCGCGGCTCCGCCAAGCCGCTCACGTTCGGCGCCGGGCCGCACTACTGCCTCGGCGCGAACCTCGCCCGCGCGGAGCTCCAGGAGGCGCTCGCGTACCTGGCCCCGCGCATGCCCGGCCTCGAGCTCGACGGGAAACCGGAGTACGCGTCGGTGCACGGGGTCTACGGGCTCGACAGGTTGCCCGTGCGCTGGGCCGCCACCTAGACTTGGGCCACCCGACGAGGAGCTCCCGCATGGCCTACGACCAGGACTACGCACTCCCGCGCACCGGCGCGCCGACCCGCGAGGAAGAACGCGTCTCGTCGCGGACGATGTTCGGACACGTCATGGCGCTCGTGGCCGTCACGTGCGCGTTCGCCGCGCTCGGCGCCTACATCGGCCGCGACCTCAAGCCGGGCGTCGGCTTCGGGTCGTTCGTCGGGGCCCTTGGCTGCACGTTCGCGATCCGCTACGCGATCGCGCGCTCGGAGCGGCTCGCGATCACGCTGCTATTCGGGATGGGGCTGCTGCTCGGCCTGTTCATCGGCCCGCTGGTGAACGAGTACGCGAAGGCCGAGCCGGGCGTCGTGTACCAGGCAGCGGGCGCCACCGCGCTGTTCGTCGGCGGCCTCGGCGCGTACGGCTACGCCACCAGCCGCGACTTCTCGAACTGGGCGCGCAGGCTGTTCTGGTCGCTGCTCGCGCTGATCGGCTTCGGGCTCGTGACGCTGTTCGTCGCGATCCCGGGCGGCAACGTGATCTACGCGCTGCTCGGCCTCGCGCTGTTCGGCTTCTACACGATCTTCGACTTCAACCGGCTCAAGCGCACGAGCGACATGCGCGCGGCGCCGGCGCTCGCGGCGGGGATCTTCCTCGACATCTTCAACGTGTTCCTGTTCATGCTCCAACTGCTCGGCGGCGGGCGGAACTAGGGCATGCGGATAGGCGTCGCGCTCACGCCG
>VAYD01000097.1 GCA_005883905.1 Actinomycetota bacterium | reverse complement strand
GACTACTTCGGCTGGTACCCGGGGCCGGGCGGCACGCTGGCCGACCAGGACGGCCTCTCGCCCTACCTCGACGCGGTTCGCACCTGCTACCCGAACAAGGCGATCGTGATCACCGAGACCGGGGCCGAGGCCAACCGCGACGGGCCCGAGGAGGAGAAGGGCACCTACGCGTTCCAGTCGGACTTCGCGAACTTCCACTTCGGCGTGTACGCGACGAAGCCGTGGCTGAGCGGTGCGATCTGGTGGGGCCTGCAGGAGTTCCGCGTGCGCCCGACGTGGGACGGCGGCAACCCGCGGCCGAGCTCGCCGTGGCACACGAAGGGCCTGATCACCCAGGACGGGGTGAAGAAGCCGGCGTTCTTCGAGATCCAGCGGATCTTCCAGAACACGCAGCAGATCGGTCGCTGACCGCGGTCGTTGGCTGCGACTCGCTACCATCCTGCGCCGCATGGCCAAGGGTGATTCCACAACGCTGAACGTCGAGCCGCGTCCCGCTGCGCATTCGCGCGCGACGCGGCGCCTGCGCCGCGAGGGCCGCGTGCCGGGCGTGCTGTACGGCCTCGGCGATGAGCCGCAGGCGTTCTCCGTCGACGCGCGCGAGCTCCGCCTGGCGCTCGCCGCGCACGGCGCCGTGCTCGACGTCGCCGTCGACGGCAAGACCGCGTCGGCGGTCCTCAAGGACTCCCAGGAGCACCCCGTCCGTGGCGACATCCTGCACGTGGACCTGCTGCGCGTCGACCTCGACAAGCCGATCGAGTCGCCCGTGCCGCTGCACCTGTCCGGCGCCGACGAGGCGCCCGGCGTCAAGGAGGGCGGCATCCTCGAGCAGGTCACGCGCGAGGTCACCGTCGAGGCGCTGCCGAACGACATCCCCGAGGAGATCGTCCACGACGTCTCCCACATGGAGATGCTCGCCACCGAGCTCCTGTCCGCGGTCTCCGTTCCGGCCGGCGTCACGATCAAGGACGACCTCGAGGAGACGGTCGTCGCGACGATCACGCCGCCGCGGGTCGAGGAGGAGCCCGAGGAGATCGAGGAGGAGACCGAGCTCGTCGGCGAGGGTGAGGAAGGCGCCGAGGCCGAGGGCGAGAGCGGCGAAGCCCCGTCCGAGGAAGCCGAGTCCGAGGAGTAGGCCCCTTGAAGCTCTTCGGCGGGGTCACGCCCGCCGACTGGCTGATCGTCGGCCTGGGCAATCCCGGCCCGCGCTACGAGGGCACGCCGCACAACGTCGGCTTCGAGGTCGCGCGCGCCCTGGGCGAGCGCTGGAACCTCGGCAAGCCGCGCAAGAAGTTCAACGCGCTGGTGGCCGAGGGCCGCACGATGCCCGGCGGGCCGCGTGTCGCAATCCTGCTGCCGCAGACCTACATGAACGAGTCCGGCAAGGCCGCCGGCCCCGCGCGCGGCGCGTTCAAGGTCGACCTCGACCATGTCGTCGCGATCCAGGACGAGATCGACCTGCCGTTCGGCGAGGTCCGCACGAAGCTCGGCGGCGGCCTCGCGGGCCACAACGGGCTGAAGTCGCTCAGGGCCGGCCTCGGCTCGCCGGACTTCGTCCGCGTGCGCGTCGGCGTCGGCCGGCCCGACACGACCGACCCGGAGATCGTGTCCGGCCACGTGCTCGGCAAGTGGCGCGAGCCGCGCGCCGATGTCGAGGCGCTGATCGCGCGCGCGGTCGATGCGGTCGACGCCCTCGTGGAGGGCCGGGCCGCCCCGTAGGCGCGGCTACCGGCGCTCGCGCCTGATCCGCCGCACGGCGCTCGCTGTCACGCCGTTGGCGTCCGTCGCGCGCGCGATCACGACCAGCTTGGCGTAGCTGCGCCTGAGCTTGACCGCGAACGTGTGCGCGCGCTTGTTGACCTTGCCGGCCTTCGAGCCGACGAGCGTCGCGTCCGGCGTGCGGACCTCGATCCGGACCTTGACCGGCCGTCCCGTGGTGACCGTGAGCTGCACGCGGCGCCCGCGCTCGTGGGCCGCGAGCTTCACCTTCAGCGGGTCGGGGTCGCCGATGACGAGCGGCACCTTGGCGACGTCCTGCTCGTTGCTGGTGTCGCGCACCTGCACCGCCGCGTCGAACTTCGCGTTGGAGACGTAGGTCTGCGTGAGCTTCGGGTTGTTGCGGTTGTCGACCTCGAATCCGGGCTCGCCGTCGATGTCGAAGCGGTAGTCCAGTGCGTCGCCGTCGGGATCGCTGGACCCCGAGGCGTCGAAGCTGACCTGGCCGCCGACGGGGGCGATCGCCGGCGTGATCGTCAGCGCCGCGACCGGCTTGCGGTTGCCGGGGTTCGCGACGTTGAACGTCGTCGCGTCGGAGAAGTAGGTCGTGTTGTCGTAGGCCTTCACGCAGACGGAGTGCTCGCCAGGCGTGGCGAAGACGCGGTCGAAGCCGCCGCTGGCGGTGTGCGTCGTCCAGTCGAACGGGCCGAGCGGCCCGCACTCGAGTCCCCAGTCGTAGTAGACGAGCCCGTCGGCCGTGCCGCTCGGGCCGGCGGTGAAGTGCACCGCCGAGCCGACGAGCGCAGGGTCGGTCTCGCGATGGATCGCGACGCCGTCGATCGCGACGGCTTGTGGAGCGGCGGCCACGACGAGCGCGCCGGCGGCGAGTAGCGGGACCGCCCGTCGCACGCCTGCGACCATACCTCGCCATGCCACTGGACTGGGACGCCGACAGCTACCGCCGCGTGGGCACGGGCATCATGGCCCTGGGCCACGAGGTGCTCGAGCGCACCGAGCTGCGCGGCGACGAGATCGTGCTCGACGCCGGCTGCGGGCCGGGCGAGCTGACCGCCGAGCTGGCGGCGCGGGTGCCGGACGGTCGCGTCTACGCCGTCGACGCCTCGCCGCGCATGGTGGAACTCGCCCGCGAGCGGCTTGGCGAGCGAGCGACCGTGTGGGAGCAGGACCTCCTCGACCTCGAGGCGCCGGAGCCGGTCGATTTCATCTTCTCCGCGGCGACGTTCCACTGGATCGCCGACCACGAGCGGCTCTTCCGGCGCCTGCGCGCCGCGCTCAAGCCGGGCGGCCGGCTCGTCGTCCAGTGCGGCGGCGCGGGGAACATCGCCGCGATCCGCGCCGCGATCGAGGACGTCAGCGGCGATCCGTGGATGCCGTGGAACTTCGCAACGCCCCAGGACACCGAGGCGCGGCTGTGCGCCGCGGGCTTCGCCGACGCATGCGCTTGGCTCTACGAGCGGCCGGTCGCATCCGACGAGCCGTTGGTCTTCCTGAAGACCGCGATCCTCGGCGCGCACCTCGAGCGGCTGCCCGAAGCCGAGCGCGAGCCGTTCGCACAAGCCGTCCTGGATCGCTTGGACAAGCCGTTCGTCGCCCGCTACATGCGACTCAACATGGAGGCAAAAGCGGACGCGTAGTATCGGGTGGGGTGCCCCTTCGCCCCCTGCTCAGCCATCTCCAGCAATCCGACGACGGCCGCAAGCTCGCCGCCGACGGTGGCCGTGCCTTCGTCTCGCAGTCGCTGCGTCCCTACCTGGTCGCCGGTCTCGTGGACACGGACACGGCGCCTGCGCTGGTCGTCGCGGGCGACGATCGTCAGGCGCGCGACCTGGCGGGCGACCTGCGCCACTGGCTCGCGCCGCGCCCGGTGCGCTACTACCCGAGCCGCGGCGTCACGTACGAGTCGCACCTCGCGCCGCCACCGCACCTCGTCGGTCTCAGGATCGCCGCGCTCGACTCGCTGCTGGGGTCGGGCGAGGAACCGCCGGTCGTCGTGGTCAGCGCCGTCGCGCTCAGCGAGAAGGTCCCGGACCCAGAGCTGCGCCCGACCGCGTTCTCGATTCGCCGCGGCGACCTGCTCGACCTCGACGAGGTCTCGAGAGACCTGGTCGCCGCCGGCTACGAGCGCGTCGACCAGGTCGAGGACCGCGGCCAGTTCGCCGTCCGCGGCGGGATCCTCGACGTGTTCCCGGCGACGGAGGACCGCGCCGCGCGGATCGACCTGTTCGACATCGAGGTCGACACGATCCGCTGGTTCTCGACCTTCACGCAGCGCAGCCTCGGCGAGAGCGACGCGATCGAGATCGCGCCGGCCGCAGAGCTGGCAGCAGAGCACCGCGAGCTTGCCGAGATCGCGGCCCTCGAGGAGGAGCGTCCCGACGTGGCCGAGCTGCTGCCGGTCGACCGCTTCCACGCGTTCCTCGACCTGGCGCCGAAGCACGCAAGCGTCCTGATCGCCGCCGAGGAGGAGGTCGAGCCCGCGCTGGCCGACCACTGGCAGGACGTCTGCGCCGCATTCCACGACGAGGACGCCCACCATCTCTACGTCAAGCCCGAGCAGGTCCTCGCCGACCTGCAGCGCGCGCGCATCCGCCTCAGCGCGATCTCCGCCGACCAGCCCTTCGAGTTCCGCGCCCAGGCAGCCGACACTGGCGCGCGCACGCTCAAGGAGGCCGAGGTCGAGCTCGAGAAGCTGGCGCGCTCCGCGTACACGACCGTCGTCACCTGGCCGCGCCGCGGCGAGGGCGAGCGCGCGGCCTACAACCTCGCGCGCGTGCGAGCGAAGTGGTTCGGAGATGAGGGCGAGGCCGACGTGCGCTTCGCCGAGGCGCGCCTGCGCGACGGCTTCATCGCCGGCGGCCTGAAGCTCGCCGTCCTGCCCGAGCACCGCCTGTTCCGGCGACGCCGCGCCGAGCGCCCGGACGGTCCGCCGCGCCGAGGCGCGCTGCGGTCCTTCGCCGACCTGCGCACCGGCGACATCGTCGTGCACGAGGACCACGGGGTCGCGCGCTTCGCGGGCTTCGAGACGAAGACCGTCGCCGACATCACGCGCGACTACCTCGAGCTCGAGTTCGCCGGCACGGACAAGGTCTACATGCCCGTCGACCAGCTCGTGAAGATCAGCCGCTACGTCGGTGCCGGCGGCGCGCACCCGGCGCTGAGCAAGCTCGGCGGCAAGTCGTGGGAGACGCTCAAGGCGCGCGCGCGACGCGCCGCGCAGGAGCTCGCCGGCGAGCTCATCAACCTCTACGCCGAGCGCAAGCGCCGCCCGGGCCACGCGTTCCCCGAGGACTCCGAGTGGCTCACCGAGTTCGAGGCGGCGTTCCCGTGGAGCGAGACCGCCGACCAGCGCGAGGCGATCGAGCAGGTCAAGGCCGACATGGAGGCCCCGCGCCCGATGGACCGCCTGATCTGCGGGGACGTCGGCTACGGCAAGACCGAGATCGCGCTGCGCGCCGCGTTCAAGGCCGCCGGCGACGGCAAGCAGGTGCTCGTGCTGGCGCCGACGACGATCCTCGCGCAGCAGCACTTCGGCACGTTCTCCGAGCGCCTCAAGGACTACCCGTTCACGATCGAGCATGCGAGCCGCTTCCGCTCGCCCGCGCAGCAGAAGGAGGCGGTCGGGAAGTTCAACGACGGCACGGCCGACATCCTGATCGGCACGCACCGGCTGCTCGGCCGCGACGTGCGGCCCAAGGACCTCGGCCTGATCGTCGTCGACGAGGAGCAGCGCTTCGGCGTCAAGCAGAAGGAGCTGCTGCGCCAGCTCAAGCTGAAGGTCGACGTGATCGCGATGAGCGCCACGCCGATCCCGCGCACGCTGCAGATGTCGCTCGCCGGCCTGCGCGACATCAGCGTCATCGAGACGCCGCCGGAGGGCCGGCGGCCGGTCAAGACCTACGTCGGCGAGTACGACGAGGAGCTCGTCAAGCAGGCGCTGCTGCGGGAGAAGCGCCGCGGCGGCCAGGCGTTCTTCGTCCACAACCGCGTCGACACGATCGACGAGACCGCCGAGCGCCTGCGCGGGCTGTGCCCTGAGATCCGCTTCGAGGTCGCCCACGGGCAGATGGACGAGAAGACGCTCGAGGCGCGGATGCTCGCGTTCCTGCGCGGCGAGGCCGACGTGCTCGTGGCGACGTCGATCATCGAGTCGGGGATCGACATCGCCTGGCGCAGCTCTACCAGATCCGCGGGCGCGTCGGGCGCTCTCGCGAGCGCGCCTACGCGTACCTCCTGTATCCCGCGCACGCGGCGCTGACCGAGGACGCGATGAAGCGCCTCAGCGCGCTCAGCGACTACACCGAGCTCGGCGCCGGCTTCAAGATCGCGATGCGCGACCTCGAGATCCGCGGCGCCGGCAACCTCCTTGGCGACGAGCAGTCCGGCCACGTCGCAGCGCTCGGGTTCGAGCTGTATCTCTCGATGCTCGACGAGGCCGTGCATGCGATGTCCGCGGAGGGCGACGAGGGCGACGCACCGGAGCCGGTTCGGCTCGACGTCAACGTCGACGCCTACGTGCCGGCCGACTACATCCCCTACGAGCAGGCGAAGATCGACACGCATCGGCGGATCGCCGCGGCGCGCGAGGTCGCCGACGTGGCGCTGCTGCGCGACGAGCTCGAGGACCGCTTCGGCCCGGTCCCCGAGCCGCTGGCGAACCTGATGGCGCTGCAACAGGCGCGAATCAAGCTCGGCCATGCCGGGGCGCGCGTGGTGTCGTTCCGCGGCGGCCGGCTTGCCGTGACGCCGATCGAGCTCGACGACGAGCAGGGCGCGAGGCTCAAGTCCGATCTGCCTCAGGCGCTCTACGAACCCGGGCGTTCACAGGTTTCGGTCCGCGTCTCCGAGG
>VAYD01000096.1 GCA_005883905.1 Actinomycetota bacterium | reverse complement strand
AACACGGTCAACCCCGACCTGGTGGACGATTGGATCGGCGTCGCCTTCGACCAGTACGCGGTGACCGGGCTGCCCGCCGGCGACACGGCGACCGTCAAGGTGCGATGGGTGTTCGGCTACTACGCCGGCCTGACGCTGTCGGCGAGCGCCGGCTCGCTGCAGACGGGACAGACCGAGACGATGACGGCGACGTCGCTCGCGCAGGGAGTACCGGTCGCGGGCTCGCCGGTTCGCTACGCGGTGACGGGAGCCAACCCCTCGTCGGGCACGGCCGTGACCGGCCCCGACGGCGCCACGCAGTGGAACCTCGCGGGCGCCAACGCGGGTACCGACACGGTGACCGCCTTCATCGACGAGAACGGCAACAACACCTACGACTCCGACACCGAGACGCAGCGCTCGCTCAGGGTCACGTGGACGGCTGCGCCGCCGCCGCCACCACCACCGCCACCGCCACCGCCACCGACCGGTCCGACCGCCCAGCAGATCGCCGCGACCCTCCGGCAGACGCTGGCGCGGTTCGGGACGCTTCTGCGCAACAGATCGCCGAAGGTCCTGCTGCACAAGCCGGCGCCGCACGCGGACTATCAGGCGCTCGAAGCCGGCACGCTGACCGCCAAGCTGAGCGGCCAGCGGGCGACGAGCCGCGCCGCCAGCGCGACAGTGCTCGCAACCGGCCAGGTGACATTCGCCGCGGCGGGGACCAAACGCATGACGCTGCACGCGACCAAGAAGGGACGCGCGCTTCTGCGCCGCAGCAAGCGGATCAAGGCGACGCTGGCGCTGACGTTCGCACCTCCGTCAGGGACGCCCGTCAGCCAGCAGGCGGCGATCAAGATGAAGCGCCGCTGAGTTCACGGCCGCGCAACTTTCGAACCGCGGGCCGCGCATAGCGTCGCCCGCCATGACCAAGACCCTCTTGCTGCTGGCCGCGGTGGCGGCCCTCGCGGTGCCGCCGGGCGCCGCGGCCAAGCCTGACCCGTCCGCGGGCGGGCGGGCCGTCATCGCGATCATCGGCGATACCCCATACAGCGCAGCCCAGATCACCAACTTCCCCAACGACGTCCAGGCGATCAACAACGACCCGGCCGTCTCTCGCGTCGTGCACCTCGGCGACATCAAGAGCGGCTCGACGCAGTGCACCGATGCGTACTTCGCGTCGATCCGCTCGCGCTTCGACCAGTTCGCCGACCCGCTCGTCTACACGCCCGGCGACAACGAGTGGACCGATTGCCACCGGGCCAACAACGGCGGCTACAACCCGCTCGAGCGGCTCGCGAAGATCCGCGCCGACTTCTTCGACGTGCGCGGACAGACCCTTGGCCGGCGGGTGCCGGTCGAGGCGCAGGGCGGGACGACGCTCGAGAACGTCCTGTGGTCCCAGGGCGGCGCGGAGTTCGGCGTGATCAACGTGCCGGGCTCGAACAACTCGCTGCTGCCGTGGACCGGCAACACCGAGCCGACGCCCGAGCAGCTCGCCGAGGTGCGCTCGCGCACGGCCGCCGACCTGCGCTGGATCGACCAGATCTTCTACGAGGCGCGTGCCGACCGCACGGCCGGCGTCGTCGTCGGGATGCAGGCCGACATGTTCTCCGACGAGGCGACCGCCGGCTATGACGAGATCGTCGACCGTCTGGCGCTCCGCGCGCACGAGTTCCACAAGCCCGTCGTGCTGTTCGAGGGCGACTCGCACCTCTTCCGCGTGGACCACCCGTTCACGCCCGGCGACCCGCTCTACAGCAAGTACGACATCCCCGTCGACGCGCCGAATCTGACGCGCGTCGTCGTGCAGGGCAGCACGAACTGCCCGCACTCCTACCTGCGGCTGCACGTCAACCCGGCCACCCCCGCGGTGTTCAGCGGCGAGAACGTGGTGCTCCCGCTCGACGGCTCCGTCTGCGACGCAACGCCGATCGCTGCCGGGTTCTAGGGCAGATCGTTGACGCGAACCGGCGAGCCGACCTCACCCGCGGCGGGTGAGGCGAGCTCGCCTCGCGCTCTGCCAGCCATGTGTCGCTGGATGGCGTGGCTCGGACAACCGGTGTTGATCAAGGAGCTGCTGTTCGACTCCCCGCACGGGATCGTCGATCAGTCGCTGCACGCGCGGATGGGGGCCGAGCCGACCAACGGCGACGGCTTCGGCATGGGCTGGTACGGCGGCGGCGAGGGGCCCGCCGTGTACCACAGCGTGTCGCCGGCGTGGGCGGACGCGAACCTCGTGGAGCTTGCCGCGCACGTAGAGGCGCCGCTGTTCCTCGCCCACGTGCGGGCGGCGATCGGCTCGCCTGTTCAGCAGACGAACTGCCACCCGTTCCGGCATGGCAACTGGCTGTTCGTGCACAACGGGTACATCGCGGAGTTCGCGAAGATCCGCCGCGACCTGATGTGCCGCATGGATCCCGAGCTGTTCGCGGACGTCCACGGCTCGACCGACACCGAGGTCGTCTTCCACCTTGCGCTGATGAACGGCTTGGAGGACGACCCGATCGCGGCGCTCGAGCGGACCGTGGGGCTGATCGAAGGCGTCGCCGAGGAGCACGGCATCCAGGGCGCGGTGCAGGCCACGTTCGGGATGTCCGACGGCACGAGCCTCTGGGCCGTGGCCTCAGCAGAGGTCGACGCGATTCGCCAGCTCTACCCCGACAACCCGCGCTTCGCGCGCCTCACCGAGGACGACCGCGTGATCGTCTCCGAGCCGTTCTCGGATCTGCCCGGCGTGTGGCACGAGATCCCCGAATCCACCGCCGTGACCGTGCGCCGCGGCGGCGTCCTCGAGCAGCAGCCCTTCCGGCCGGCGGCCGTGCCGGCGTAGCCCCGCGCACCGACTCTGTTCGGCGAGGTGGCGTGGACGTGGGCCCTCTAACTCTCGGTATGCGAGAGCGAAAGGGCCCACATCGAGCGCAGGGCTCACCGTTCCCCTCGCCGACCGAAGCACGCTGAGCGCGGCGCAACGCGCCGAACTGAGCGCCCCCGCCACTCCGCGGCTACGCCAGCAGCTTGGCCTTCTGCACCGCGAACTCCTCGTCCGTGAGGATCCCCTGGGCGTGCAGCTCGCCGAGCTTCGTGAGCTGCTCGATCGGGTCCGGGGCGGCCGGAGCGGGGGGCGGGGGCGGCTCTTGGTAGACCGGCTCCTGGGAGGTCTCCTGCTGCGACCAGCGCTCGGCCTGGCGGCGCGAGACGCGGTTGCTGACAGACGTGGCGGTTCCGGCGATCACCGCGGTGCGGGCGACGCCGCGAAGCAATCCGGGCATGGTGTTCCTTCCTCTACGTAGTGGTCGCTTCGCTCGCCTCGAGCGAGGCGAGGATGGCCTGGACGGGGATGCGGCCGCTGGCGACGAGCTGCCCGCCGGAGCGCCGCAGCGCGGTTGCGACCGGCGCCGCCCAGCGGTTCTCCCACAGGAGCACTGCGGCGGACGTGCCGGGCTCCAGCGCGGCGGCGGCCTCCTCGAGGTCCTCGTCGCCGAGCAGGCCGGACGACGCGCCCTCGAAGTCGCCGAACTCGGCGGCGCCGAAGTCCTCGAGCGAGACGCCCGCCGAGTTGCCGTCCTCGTCCTTCACCATGAAGGCGACGTCCAGGATCCGGATGATCCCGCGATCGTGGAGATCCAGGATCAGCGGAGCCGCCTCTCCGGTCGGCTGGCGGCCCGGCCATTCGATGACCATGTAGTCGATCGGGCCGAGCTCTTCGAGCTGCGAATCGGTCATGAGTCGTCCTTTGTCGCTTGACAGTGAGGATCCACCGGTCCGCGGGGCGCTCTCAATGGCGCTCGCCGGTCAACGGGTGGTGGTGCGTGCACGATTGTCCGCACCGCGGCGATCGAGGACGATGGCGGCATGGGCCTCCTCTGGACCCTCATCGCCTTCGTGGTCGCCATCGTGTGGGTGCTCACGATCGTGGACATCGTCCGCCGGCACCTCGGCGCGAAGCTCACCGCAGGGTGGATCCTGATCGTCGTGATCCTGCCACTCGTCGGCTCGATCGTGTACTGGGCGATGCGCAAGCCGTCCGATGACGAGATCGAGAAGTCGGTCGCCGCGGACGCCGAGCTGCGCGCCCAGGCGCAGCGCCGGCCCTGAGGACACCGTCATCGACGCCGCGGTAGCAGCCCCCGCGCAGGAGGAGCGCCCCGCGACGCGCCTCGGCCTGCCGATCGTCATCCTCGCCGCCGCGCAGTTCGTGATGGTGCTCGACAGCAGCGTCATGAACGTGTCGATCTCGCAGATCGTCAAGGACCTCCACACGACGATCCAGGGCGTCCAGCTCGCGATCACGGCCTACACGCTGGTGATGGCGGCGCTGATGCTCGCCGGCGCGAAGCTCGGCGACATCTACGGCCGCGACCGCATCTTCGCGATCGGGCTCGCGGTCTACGGCCTGGGCTCGCTCACGACCGCGATCAGCCCGAGCCTGGGCGTGCTGCTGTTCGGATGGTCGTTCGTGGAGGGCCTCGGTGCAGCGATGGTCATGCCGGCGATCGTGTCGCTCATCGCGGGGACCTATGCCGGCAAGCAGCGGGCGGCAGCGTTCGGCATCGTGGGCGGCATCGCAGGCGCCGCGATCGCGGCGGGGCCGCTGATCGGCGGCTGGGTCACGACCGAGCTGAGCTGGCGCTACGTGTTCGCCGGCGAGGTCGTGATCGTCGCCGTGATCCTGCTCATGCGACGCCATCTCAAGCCGTTCCCGGCCGCCGACCCGCGCCCGAAGCTGGACTTCATGGGCGTCGCGCTGTCCGCCACCGGCCTGGGCCTCGTCGTGTTCGGGGTCCTCAAGAGCAGCTCGTGGGGGCTGATCGAGCCACGCGGCGCGCTGACGATCAACGGGACGGAGATCACGCCGTTCGGCTTCTCGGTCGTCCCGTTCGTGATCCTGGCCGGACTGGGCTTCCTTGCCGCCTTCGCCGCCTGGGAGGAGCGACGCGAGCGCAGTGGCCTCGACGTGCTCCTCGACCGCGCGCTGCTGCGCATCGAACAGCTCAAGGCCGGGATGTCGACGCTGCTGATGCAGCAGTTGATCCTTCTCGGGATCTTCTTCGTGCTGCCCGTCTACCTGCAGGTCGTGCTCGGCCTCAACGCCTTCGACACCGGGAAGCGACTGTTCCCGATGTCCGTGACGATGTTCATCGCCGCGATGGCGGGCCCGAGGCTCGCGGCGCGGTTCGCGCCCAAGCGCGTCGTCCAGGTGGGCCTGCTCGCGCTCGCCGCAGCGAGCATCCTGCTGGTCGGCACGATCAACGTCGAGCTCAACGAGGCCGACTTCGCGATCGCGCTCGCGGTCTTCGGCATCGGCGCCGGCCTGATGCTGTCGCAGCTGGGCAACGTGATCATGTCCTCGGTCGACCCCTCCAAGACCAACGAGACCGGTGGGTTGCAGGGGACGGCCCAGAACCTCGGGGCCTCGCTTGGCACGGCGCTGATCGGCGCCGTGCTCATCGCCTCGCTGAGCAGCAACCTCATCACGCGCCTCGAACAGAACCCGGCCGTCCCGGCCGAAACGCGCCAGCAGGTCGAGCAGCTCGCCTCGAAGGGCATCCCGATCGTCTCGGTCGACCAGGCGCAGGCCGCCCTGACCGACGCCGGGGTCCCGCAGGACCAGGCGGAGGCGATCGCCGGCGACTACGGCAAGGCGCAGCTGCACGGGCTCAAGCGCGCGATCGGGGCGGTCGCGATCTTCGCCCATCTGCTCGACAAGGGCACGATCGACCAGGGCGAGTTCGACCGCATCAAGGCGCAGGCGCTCGCGTAGAGCTCATGGGACGGCTAAGGTCGCCCCATGGTTCCGGGGCACGCCGCGACCCTGCGCTGGGCGCTCGCCGAGGCCTTCGACGATCCGTCACTGGAGGTGGCCTTCCCGCTCGACGGCGCCTGGGTCGCGTGGTTCTGGGTCCTCATCACCATCATCTCCGACCTCTTCAGCCGCCACGACATCGGCGGATGGGGCAAGGCGCTGTGGATGATCTTCGTGGTGGTGATGCCGTTCCTCGGCGTCTTCATCTACCTCGTGTCACAAGGCAAGGGCATGGGCGAGCGCCGGATGGCGCAGGTGCAGGCCAACCAGCAGCAGTTCGACACCTACGTCCGCCAGGTCGCGGCGAACGAGGGCCCGGCCGACCAGATCGCCAAGGCCAAGGATCTGCTCGACAAGGGCACGATCGACCAGGGCGAGTTCGACCGCATCAAGGCGCAGGCGCTCGCGTAGAGCTCATGGGGCGGCTAAGGTCGCCCCATGGTTCCGGGGCACGCCGCGACCCTGCGCTGGGCGCTCGCCGAGGCCTTCGACGATCCGTCACTGGAGGTGGCCTTCCCGCTCGACGGCGCCTGGGTCGACGCGCACGGCCGGCCGCTGGCACTGCCTCCGGCCGGCAACGGGCGCTCGGTCAGCAGGGTGCACGACAGCGGCAGGACCGTCGCGGCGATCGTCTACGACGCAGCGCTCGACGCGCGGCCCGAGCTCGTCCAGGCCGGCGTGGCGATGGCGCGCGTCGTGCTCGACAACCAGCGGCTGGCGGCCGAGGCGGCGGCTTCGCTGGCCGAGGTCCGCCGGTCGCGCGCGCGGATCGCCACCAGCGCCGAGCGCGAGCGCCGCCGCATCGAGCGCGACCTGCATGACGGCGCGCAGCAGCGCCTGGTCGCGCTGCGGATCGAGCTCGAGCTGGCCGAGGAGCTCGTGCTGCGCGATCCCCAGCGCGGCGCCCTGCGGCTGCGCGAGCTCGAACAGGAGGTCCAGGACGCGCTCGACGAGCTCAGGACGCTGGCCCACGGCGTGTACCCGCCGCTGCTCGGCGAGCGCGGACTGCGCGACGCGCTCCAGGCGGCGACGGCGCGGTCGACGATCCCCGTCAAGCTCGAGGCGCGCGACGTCGAGCGCTACCCGCCCGAGATCGAGAGCGCCGTGTACTTCTGCGTCCTCGAGGCGCTTCAGAACGTGCTCAAACACGCCGCCGACACACGGCACACGCTCGTCCGCCTCGACGGGAGCGTCGCCGGTGAGCTGCTGTTCAGCGTCCACGACGACGGCGCCGGCGCGCCCGGCGGGGTGATCCGCGCGGGCGCGGGCATCACGAACATGCGCGATCGGCTGGCGGCGGTCGGCGGTCACCTCGCGGTGCGGTCATCGCTCGGCGCCGGCACCGTTGTGCGCGGGCGTCTGCCGACCGTGCGCGTCCCAGACCTGTCGTAGCGCGCGCGTGGACAGGTCCTGCTTGCGCAGGGAGGCGAACGGCGCCGGCGGGATCTCGTCGAGCGAGACGAGGACGACCAGCGTCTGCGGATCCGATGCAAGCAGGCGGCGCGCAGTTTCGATGCCATCCATTCCCGGCATCCGCATGTCGAGGAGCACGAGGTCCGGGTGCAGATCCGCGGCGAGCTCGAGGGCCTCCGAACCGGACGCCGCCTCTCCGACCTGACGGAAGCCGGGCGCGGCCGCGATCAGCTCGCGGGTCGCGCGCAGGAAGACGGCCCGGTCGTCAACTGCCAACACCGTGATCGGCGACGGCATCGCCCGACATTGTCGGGATCGCCTTCGCTCGGCAAGGGCACGCCCACCCTCGCGCGCGGATGCGCGCACGAGTGTTCGTCAGCCGGTGTGGCTCTCGGCGAGGTAGATCAGCGCCGCCTTGACCCGCCGGCTGACGTCCGCGGCCTCGGTCAGGTCGAGCTTGAGGAAGATCGCGTTGATGTGCTTCTCGACCGCGCGCTTGGTGAGGAAGAGCTCGTCCGCGATCGCCTGGTTGCTGTGCCCGCGCGCGACGAACGAGAGGATCTCCAGCTCGCGCGGGGTCAGCTCGGCCAGCGGGCCGCTCTGCGCCTGACTGCGGGCGTTGATGAGCCCTTCGACGACCTTGGCGTCGATCATCGAGCCGCCGCGCGCGACCGACTCGATCGCGGAGACGAGCTGGCCGCGGAACTGGACGTGCTCCTTGAGCAGGTAGGCGCGCCCGTCGGATCCCTGGTCGAGCAGGGCGAGCCCGTACTGCGGCTCGGAGAACTGGCTCAGCACGACCACGCCGGTACCGGGCTGCGTGCGGCGCAGCATGTCGGCGACCTGGAGCCCCTCGTCGGCCTCCGCCGGCGGCATCCGGATGTCGGTCACGACCACGTCCGGATGCTCGGCCTCGATCGCCGCCAGCAGCGTGTCGCGGTCGCGGCAGCTGGCCACGACTTCGATGCCGTCCGCAGCCTCGAGCACGTGCACGAGCGCCTCGCGCACGAGATAGCTGTCATCGGCCAGGACGACACGGATCGTCGATGCGGCGGCGGTGTCCACGCACCCGACTTTCGAGCGCGGCGGGGTAGGCGGGCCTCACCCGCGGCGGGTGGAAGGCATGGCGAAGGACGGGAGCGACGGGACTCGAACCCGCGACCTCCGGCGTGACAGGCCGGCGCTCTAACCAACTGAGCTACGCCCCCCGGGAGGGCGAGCGCCGAGGATAGCGAAAGGGCAGCGCAACTCCCGGGTGCGACGGCTGTTCGAGCGGATGGACGAACCACTCCGGACGCCCTGTTAGAAGGGGAGGCAAGGCATGAAGGCACGTAAGACCCGCGCCCTCGTTGCGCTGGCGGCGATGGCGATGCTGCTGGTGACAGCAGCGGTCGCGATGGCCGGCACGTTCATCGGCACGGACGCAAGCGAGGTCCTGCGCGGCACGCGCTTCGCGGACACGATGGACGCCAAGGGAGGCAACGACCGCGTCATCGGCCGCGGCGGGGACGACCAGATCGACCTCGGCCAGGGCGACGATCGCGGCTTCGGCAACGCCGGCGCCGACACGATCTACGGCGGCGACGGCAACGACCGCATCCACGGCAATCAGGACAACGACACGCTCGACGGCCAGATGGGCAACGACCGCATCTGGGGCGGGCGCGGCGACGACACGATCCTCGGCCACCAGGGCGGCGACCTGCTCGTCGGCGGGCTCGGGAACGACACGATCCAGGGCGACGTGCCCAACGCGGGCGACCTCGTCAGCCGCGACCGCATCTTCGGCGGCGCGGGCGACGACAACCTGCAGGGCGGCGACGGCCGCGACATCATCCACGGCGGCAGCGGCAACGACACCTCGGTCGGCAACGGCGGACGCGACCTGATGTTCGGCGGCGCCGGTGACGACAACCAGAGCGGCGGCCCCGGCAACGACCGCATCTTCGCCAACGAGGGCGTCGACACGACCAGCGGCGGCGAGGGCGACGACGACCTGTGGGCACTCTCGCCCAAGGACGTCCACCCCGGCCCCAACGGCGCGGTCGACACGACCGGCGACACGCTCGACGGCGGCCCCGGCAACGACCGGTTCCACACGCGCGACGGCGAGGTCGACCACATCACGTGCGGCGACGGCTACGACGTCGCGCTGCTCGACACGGTCGACGTGATCACCGACGCGACCGACGGCAACCCGAATGGGTCCTGCGAGAAGGTCGTGCGCAAGGCCCCGGGCCGCAACCCCGGCGAGCCGAGCGGCGGGCGCGACCCGAAGGAGCCCAGGGACTCCTGAATCGGTCCCCAGACCCCTGGTCCAGCACGGGGCCTCCCGCACTCCACTGCGGGAGGCCCTTCTTTTGTTGACGGGTGAGCGCCGCGCTGAAAAGATGACGCCAGCGTCACCTTCGTCGCGATGCCGCTCCGCCCCCCACCCCCGGTCGCGTCCAATCCGCTCGTGCGGATCGCTCACGACGTCGCCGCCGAGCGGCGCGCCACGGTGGCGTTCCCGAAGGGCTGGACGCGCTTCTCGCTGCGTCGCACGACCGCGTTCTCGCGCAAACCGCTGCCGCTGCTGCTCGAGGGCTACGAGCGCTTCGGGCCCGTCTTCACGATCCGCATCCTGCACGGCAACGTCGTGTTCATGCTCGGCCCGGAGGCCAACCACTACATGACGGTCTCCAACGCCGCGAACTTCTCGTGGCGCGACGGCCACCTGGGCGACATGATCCCGCTGCTCGGCGATGGGCTGCTCACGATCGACGGCGACTTCCACCGGCGCTCGCGCATGATCATGCTGCCGGCGTTCCACCGCGACCAGATCGCCAAAACGCAGGCGGTCATGGACGAGGAGGTCGCACGCGGGATCGCCGGCTGGCGCGAGGGCGAACGGGTCGACCTCTACGCGTGGACGCGGGTGCTGGCGCTGCGGATCGCGATGCGCGCGCTGTTCGGGCTCGACCCCGACAACCGCGCCGACGTCAGCGCCGCGCACGATTTCGAGGAGGCGCTCGGGTTCTGGTCGCGCGACTACACGCTGCAGGTGCTGCGCGGGCCGGGCACGCCGTGGCGGCGGCTGATGAGCGCGCGCCGGCGCATCGACGCGCTGATCTTCGCCGAGATCGATCGCCGCCGCGCGACCGGCGAGCGCGGCGAGGACATTCTCAGCCTGCTGCTCGACGCGACCGACGAGGAGGGTGAGGGCCTGTCGAAGGGCCACATCCGCGACGAGGTCATGACGCTGCTGTTCGCGGGCCACGACACCACCACGTCGACGGTCGCGTTCCTGTTCCACGAGCTCGCACGCGACGGCGAGGCCCGCGCCCGCGTGGTCGAGGACCTGGCGGCAGGCTCGACGGCCGAGCTGGAGCTGGCGATGGACGAGACGCTGCGGCTCTACCCGCCGGCCTGGATCGGGCCGCGCCGCGCTCTCGAGCCGTTCGAGTTCGCCGGCGTGCAGGTGCCGGCCGGCATCCCGGTCAACTACTGCTCGTGGGCGAGCCACCGGCTGCCCGACGTCTGGCCCGAGCCCGAGCGGTTCGACCCGCAGCGTTTCGCCCCCGGCAGCCGCGAGCAGATCCCGAAGGGCGCCTACGTGCCGTTCGGCGGCGGCTCGCGCACGTGCATCGGGATGCGCTTCGGCCAGCAGGAGATCCGCACGATCGCGACGGCGATCCTCGAGCGCTTCAACCCGGAGCTGGCGCCCGGCTACGAGCTCGAGGTGCGCCAGATGCCGACGATCGGCCCCAAGCACGGGCTGCCGGTCATCCTGCGCGCGCGCGTCCCGGCCTCGCCGGGCGCCCGTGTTGCCGCCTGAGCCGGGGGTACAGTCCCGCCACGATGGCCGACCTGCCGAACCTCGGCCTGTACCGGCGGATGACCGTGCTGGCGCTGGTCCTCGGGCCGGCACTGTTCCTGCTCGACAACATCCTGCATCCCAAGGAGCTCGGGCGCGGCAACGAGGCGCGGCAGCTCTCGCAGATCGGCGAGCACTACCAGCGCTGGCAGTTCGCCCACGGCATCGGCCTGCTGAGCGCGTGCATCATGACCGGCGCGCTGATGGGGCTCGCGTTCCATGTGCGCCGCAGCCGCCCGACGCTCGGGCTGATCGGCGGGGCCCTGGCGGTCGTCGGCGCCATCGGGCTCGGCGCGGGCTTCGCGATCGACGGCTTCACGTGGGGCACGCTCGGCGCGATCTCGACCGAGAACCGAGTCGAGCCCGGCAGCGTCCAGTACGCGCTGCACACGGTGCAGTACTCGCACTGGCTGATCCCCTACTACGGCCTCATCGGGCTGTGGATCGCCGGCGTCGTCGCGCTTGCCATCGGCGCCGCGCGCACCTCGCCGCTGTGGGCGGCCGGTCTGCTGGGGTTCGGCGGGCTGCTCGTGGGGATCGAAGGGGCGGTCGCTGAGAACTGGTACTGAACTGGTACTTCATCGTGTCGTCGGCCGTGCTGTTCGCCGGCGGCATCGGCGTCGCGCTCACCATCTCGCGCATGGACGACCGCGCCTTCGCCGGGGCGTGACCCGCCCGGCCGTCGACGTCGTCATCCCGGTCGCCGGAACGGCCGTGCGGGTCGCGGACGTCGTTACACGCGCGCGCGCGTTGACGCTGCGCGAGGGTGACACCGTCACGGTCGTCGACAACCGCGGCGTGGGCGTCGACGACCCCGACGTGATCGTGGCCGACGCGGTGCGCAC